>CALLYX010000227.1 GCA_937858775.1 uncultured bacterium
AATCGGGCCGGGCCGGACGAAGGCAGTCGGGGCACGTCACAGGGTGCAATCGCACCCGTTCTGACTCGATGCGGGCGTGAGTCTCCGCAGAAGAGACCCCCGAATTCTGCCGGAAATCCGCCCCGCAGCCCAACGACATCAGCCCGATGCAGCGGCTGTGCCAGCCCCGGTCGATGCTCAGGGGGGCAAGCTCTACCACTTCTTCTTCGTTAGAGCCGCGTGTCACCACCGCGTTGAGCTTGAGCCGGGCGTAGTACCGGGCGCGTTCGAGGCGATCGGGCGCTTCAAGGCGGGCGAGATCGACGAGGGGGAACTCCGCGAGCTCGAGATGCGGGCGTGTCCGGGGCCCGGCTCCTGCCAGGGGATGTACACGGCGAACACGATGGCCTGCCTGACCGAGGCGATGGGCCTGTCGCTCCCCGGCTGCGCCACCGCGCCCGCCGTCGCCGCGGAGAAGCTCCGCATCGCCCAGGAGAGCGGCGAGCGCGCGGTCGCGCTCGTGCGGGAGGGCCTCGCCGCCCGCGCCGTCGCAGGGGCGGCCGCCTTCTCGAACGCCGTCCGCGCGGACATGGCGCTCGGGGGCTCGACGAACACCGTCCTCCACCTCCCGGCGATCGCGCACGAGGCGGGGGTGGACCTCCCGCTCGGGATCTTCGACCGGCTGTCGAGGTCGACGCCGCACATCGCGGAGATGCTTCCGTCCGGCCGCTGGTGCCTCGAGGACCTTCATCGCGCGGGCGGGATCCCGGCGGTCCTATCCGTGCTGGGCGGCATGATCGTGGAGAGCCCGACCGTGGGCGGGCGCGGGATACGCGAGATAGCGCGCTCGGGCGTCGTCCGCGACAGCGAGGTGATCAGGCCGCTGGAAAAGGCGCACAGCCCCGAGGGGGGGATCGCGATCCTCCGCGGCAACATCGCCCCGGACGGGGCGGTCGTCAAGCAGAGCGCGGTGAAGCCCGCCCTGAGGAGGTTCGAGGGGCGCGCGGCGGTCTTCGACGGAGAGGAGCAGGCGATGAAAGCCGTCATGGCCGGGCGGATCGGGCCGGGGACGGTGATCGTGGTCCGCTACGAGGGCCCGAAAGGCGGCCCGGGCATGCGGGAGATGCTCTCCCTCACCGCGGCGATCGTGGGCCTCGGCCTCGCCGACGACGTCGCGCTGGTCACCGACGGGAGGTTCTCGGGGGGCACGCAGGGCCCGTGCGTAGGGCATGTCTCCCCCGAGGCGATGGAGGGCGGCCCGATAGCGCTGGTGCGCGACGGGGACCGGATCGGGATCGACATGCCGGGGAGAACCCTGGGGGTCGCCGTCGGCGAGCGGGAACTCTCCGCCCGCCGGAGGGCGTGGAAGCCCCCGGCCCCGAAGGCGGCGGGCGGCTACCTGGCGCGTTACGCCAGATCGGTCACATCCGCCTCGACGGGGGCCATCTGCGTGTAGCGGCGGCAGGCCCCGGGCCGCGATCGCCCGCCGGCACGCATTGCGCGGCCCGCCGACAGGAGTCCGGAAAGAAATGAAAGGCTGCGAGATCGTAGTCGACGCGCTGCTCAGGGAAAAGGTCGAGGTCGTCTTCGGATACCCCGGCGGCTCGGTGATGGATATCTTCGACGCCCTCTACGAGGCGCCGATCAGGTTCATCCTCACCCGCCACGAACAGGCGGCGGCCCACGCCGCCGACGGCTACGCCCGCGCCAGCGGCCGGGCCGGGGTCTGCATCGCGACCTCGGGCCCCGGCGCAACCAACCTGGTCACGGGGATCGCCACCGCCGCCATGGACTCCATCCCGCTCGTCGCCCTCACCGGCCAGGTCTCGACGCCGATGATCGGGAACGACGCCTTCCAGGAGGCCGACATCGTCGGCATCACGCGGCCCATCACCAAGCACAACTACCTCGTGAACCGGGTCGAGGACCTGCCGCGCATCCTGAAGGAGGCGTTCGTCATCGCCACGACGGGGCGCCCGGGGCCGGTCCTGATAGATCTCCCCAAGGACATCCTGAGGGCGGAGACGTCGGTCCCTTACCCCTCCACGGTCAAGCTGCGCGGCTACAAGCCGACGTACGAGGGGCACCCCCAGCAGATCAAACGGGCCGCGTCGGAGATCTCGAAGGCGAAAAGGCCGGTCATGTACGTGGGGGGGGGCGCCATCATCTCGGGCGCCGACAAGGAGGTCGCCGCCCTCGCGGTCAAGGGCGGGATCCCCGTCACCACCACCCTGATGGGGCTCGGGGCGTTCCCCGAGACGCACGCCCTCTCCCTCGGCATGCTCGGCATGCACGGGACCGTCTACGCCAACTACGCGATCGCGGAGGCGGACCTGATCATCGCCATCGGCGCCCGGTTCGACGACCGGGTCACCGGCAGGCTCTCCACCTTCGCCCCCCAGGCGCGCATCATCCACGTGGACATAGACCCGACCTCGGTCCACAAGAACGTCAAGGTCGACGTCCCGATCGTGGGCGACGTGAAGCAGGTCCTGCGGGAGCTCGTCAAGCTCGTCAAGCAGTGCGACGACGCGGCCTGGATCGCGAAGATCGAGGAGTGGAAACGGAAGCATCCGCTCTCCTACAGCCGGAAGGGCGGGGGGCTCAAGCCCCAGTTCGTCATCGAGAAGCTCAGGGAGCTCACGGGGGGGGATGCGATCATCGCCACCGACGTCGGCCAGCACCAGATGTGGGCGGGCCAATACTGCAAGGTCGTCAAGCCGCGCACATTCCTGACCTCGGGGGGGCTGGGCACGATGGGCTACGGCTTCCCTGCGGGGCTCGGGGCCCAGGCGGCGTTCCCGAAGCGGCTCGTCGTCGTCATCTCCGGCGACGGGAGCTTCCAGATGAACATCCAGGAACTCAGCACCGCCGTCAACTGCGACCTCCCGGTGAAGGTCCTCATCCTGAACAACCACTACCTCGGGATGGTCCGGCAGTGGCAGCAGCTCTTCTACCGGAAGCGCTACTCCGCCACCTGCCTCGCCCGGAACATGATGTGCCCCGCGATCTGCAACGGCACGGCGGGGAAGTGCCCGCCCTACATACCCGACTTCGTCAAGGTCGCGGAGGCGTACGGGGCCGCCGGGATGCGCGTGAAGACGGAGGGGGAGGTCGTCCCGGCCCTCCGCGACGCGTTCAAGACGAGGAAACCGGTGGTCGTGGATTTCGAGGTCGCCCACGAGGAGAACGTGTTCCCGATGGTCCCGGCGGGGGCGTCGGTGACGGAGATGATCGAGGGCGTGGAGCTGGTCTGAGCGCGGCCGCGGGGGCCCGCGCCGTTATGTGATATACTTCCAGGACGGGTATCGCGAGATGAAACACACGATCAGCGTGCTGGTGGAGAACAAGTTCGGGGTCCTCGCCCGGATCGCCGGCCTCTTCAGCGGCCGCGGCTACAACATCGACAGCCTCTCCGTCGCGGAGACGATCGACCCGACGGTCTCGCGCATGACCATCGTCGCCCACGGCGACGACCGCGTCATCGAGCAGATAACGAAACAGCTCAACAAGCTCGTCGACGTGATCAAGGTCCAGGAGTACGCCGAGGGCGACTCGCTCGAGCGGGAGCTCGTCCTCGCCAAGGTCCACACCGGCGCCCAGACCCGCTCTGAGGTGATGCAGATCGTCTCGATCTTCCGCGGGAAGATCGTGGACGTCGGGCACGAGTTCGTGACGGTGGAGCTCACGGGGACCGAGGACAAGGTCGAGGCGATGCTCGGCCTCCTGAAGCCGTTCGGCATCAGGGAGGTCGTCAGGACAGGCACGATCGCGATAGCGAGGAAGTGAGGAACGGGACGGAGCGCGGGGCCCGCGGGCCGGGCCGCCGCGTAAAAGGAGGGTGAGATGACCAAAATGTACTACGACAAGGACGCCGACATCCGCGCCCTCGCCGGGAAGACGATCGCCATCCTCGGCTACGGCAGCCAGGGGCACGCGCAGGCCCAGAACCTGCGCGACAGCGGCGTCAAGGTGATCGTGAGCGAGCTCGAGGGCACCCCCAACCACGCCCAGGCGGTGAAGGAGGGATTCAAGCCGCTGGGGGCCGCCGAGGCGGCCAAGAACGCCGACATCGTCCACTTCCTCCTCCCCGACGAGGTCCAGGCGAAGGTCTACCAGGAGGCGGTGCGCCCCGCCCTGAAGAAGGGGATGGCCCTCGCCTTCTCGCACGGCTTCAACATCCACTTCGGGCGCATCGTCCCCCCCGGCGACGTGGACGTATACATGGTCGCCCCCAAGGGGCCGGGCCACCTCGTCCGCCGCGTATTCGCCGAGGGCAGGGGCGTGCCGTGCCTCATCGCCGTCCACCAGGACGCCACGAGGAAGGCGAAGAAGCTCGCCCTCGCCCACGCGCGCGGCGTCGGCGGCACGCGGGCGGGCGCCATCGAGACGACGTTCGCCGAGGAGACGGAGACCGACCTGTTCGGCGAGCAGTGCGTCCTCTGCGGCGGCCTGACCGAGCTCATCCGCGCCGGCTTCGACACGCTCGTCGAGGCGGGCTACCAGCCCGAGATCGCCTACTTCGAGTGCCTCCACGAGATGAAGCTGATCGTGGACCTGATGTACGAGAACGGCATCCAGAACATGCGCCACTCGATAAGCGACACCGCGGAGTACGGCGACGTCACCCGCGGCTCGAGGATCATCACCGCCGAGACGCGCGCCGAGATGAGGCGGATACTCAGGGAGATCCAGACCGGGGAGTTCGCGCGCGAGTGGATCCTCGAGAACATGGCGGGGCGCCCCGTCTACAACGCCCTCGTCCGCCGCGGGAAGGCCCACCTGATAGAGACGGTCGGCGCCAAGCTGCGCGGAATGATGTCGTGGATAGGGAAGAAATGAAACCGGGGGCCCCGAATCCCGGGCCCCGGCGTAGGGGGGGGCGGTGACGGACCGACTCATCGTCTTCGACACGACGCTTCGCGACGGGGAGCAATCCCCCGGGGCGAGCCTGAACGAGCGGGAGAAGGTGGAGATGGCCCTCCAGCTCGCCCGGCTCCGCGTCGACGCGATAGAGGCCGGCTTTCCCGTCGCCTCCCCCGGCGACTTCTCGGCCGTGAAAAAGATAGCCGAGACGGTGAGGGGCCCGGTCATCGCCGCCCTCGCCCGCGCGCTCGAGAAGGACATAGAGACGGCGGCCCGCGCCCTGGAGGGGGCGGCGCGGCCCCGGATCCACGTCTTCCTCGCCACCTCCGGGATCCATCGGCGGTACAAGCTCAAGAAGGCGAAGGGCGAGATCCTGAAGCTGGCGGAGGGCGCCGTGCGCCTTGCGCGCAGGCACGTGGACGACGTCGAGTTCTCCCCGGAGGACGCGTCGCGGACGGAGCCGCTCTTCCTGGCCGAGGTCGTCGAGGCGGTGATAGCGGCCGGGGCCGGCACCGTCAACATCCCCGACACCGTCGGCTACGCGACGCCCGCGGAGTTCGCGGCCCTGATCCGCGCATTGAGGGAGCGGGTCCCCTCCATCGCCAAGGCGGTCATCAGCGTCCACTGCCACAACGATCTCGGCCTCGGCGTGGCGAACTCCCTCGCCGCCATCGCCGCCGGCGCCCGGCAGGTCGAGTGCACCGTCAACGGGATCGGCGAGCGCGCCGGGAACGCCTCGCTCGAGGAGATCGTCATGGCGGTCAAGACCCGCCCGGACATCTACCGCGTCTCGACGGGGGTCAACACGCGGCAGATCTGGAAGACCAGCCGCCTCGTGAGCCGCCTCACCGGGATCCCGGTGCAGCCCAACAAGGCCGTCGTCGGAGACAACGCCTTCGCGCACGAATCCGGGATCCACCAGGACGGCATGCTGAAGGAGAGGCGGACGTACGAGATAATGACCCCCGAGTCGGTCGGCTGGCGCGGCACCTCCATGGTCATGGGGAAGCACTCGGGGAGCCACGCCTTCGCCGAGCGGCTGCGGCAGCTCGGCTACAAGCTCGCGCCCCGGGAGATCGAGCGGGCGTTCGCGGCGTTCAAGGACCTCGCCGACAAGAAGAAGTCCGTCTTCGACGACGACCTCGTCGCCCTGATCGAGGACGAGATATCCGCGATCCCCGAGGAGTTCCGCCTGGAGTATATCGGCATCTCGAGCGGGAACCGCACCCTCCCCACCGCGACCATCCGCCTCCGCCGCGGCGGGAAGCTCCTCCAGGACGCCGCCTGCGGCGACGGCCCCGTCGACGCCGCGCTGAAGACCATCAGGCGCATCACGGGGATCGACGGCCGGCTCGCCGACTACTCCCTGCGCGCCGTCACCGGCGGGACCGACGCCCTCGGCGAGGTCACCGTCAAGGTTACGCGAGGGCGCCTCACCGAGGTCGGCCGCGGGACCAGCACCGACGTCATCGAGGCGAGCGCCAAGGCGTACCTGAACGCAATGAACCGGATCATCTGGCGGCAGCGCCAGAGGAAGCGGACGGCGGCCCCCCGCTTCTGATCCACCTCCATCGCTGGGTGGCCCGCATGCCCTTCGTCTTCATCTTCGCCCTCGGGGCCGTCGTGGGGAGCTTCCTGAACGTCTGCATCCACCGGCTCCCGCGCGGCGAGTCGGTCGTCTTCCCGGCGTCGCGCTGCCCGCGATGCCTGGCGCCGATCAAGCCGTACGACAACGTTCCGATCCTCTCGTGGGTCCTTCTCCGCGGGCGCTGCCGCTCCTGCCGCCGCCGCATACCGGCGCGCTATCCCGCCGTCGAACTCCTCACGGCGCTCCTCTTTCTCGGCCTCTTCATCCGCTTCTCCTCCGCCCCCGGCACGCTCGCGGTCGCCCTCGCCTTCGCGTCGAGCCTGGTGGTGGTCGTCTTCGTGGATATCGAGCACCAGATCATCCCGGACGAGATCAGCCTCGGCGGGATCGCCTTCGGCCTCGCGGCGAGCGCCGCGCTCCCCTCCCTGCACGCCTCCTCCATGGAGGCGCCGTTCCTGGGCCCCGTCATAGCCGCCGCGGCCGCCCGCATCCCGCTCCTCCCCCCCCCCAACTCCTCCTCCTTCGCCAGCGCGCTCCTCGGGGCGGGTGTCGGCGGCGGGCTTTTCTGGGCCATCCGGGCGGCCAGCGGAAGAATCTACGGCGAGGAGGCGATGGGGTTCGGCGACGTCAAGCTGATGGGATACTTCGGGGCGCTCCTCGGGCCGATCCTCGCCCTGCTGACGACTTTCTTCGCCTCCCTGCTCGGCTCCATCGCGGGGCTCATCCTCATCGGGATGAAACAGGCGGGGCTCAAATCGAGGCTCGCCTTCGGGCCGTTCCTATGCCTAGGCGCCTTCATCTCCTTCCTCTGGGGGGGGCGCTGCGTCGCCTGGTACCTGGCCCTGCTGCGGTGAAGGCCGCGCCCCTTTGTCCCCCCCCGCGCGGCGTGGTATAATTTGGATATTCGGGCCTATCATGGGCGTCCGATTTTACATTTGCGTGACATTCCGCCGGCCGGGCCATGGGATAGTGCGCGGGCGGGAAGGGGCAATGTCCATGACGATCGCATCACGCGCGCTCCGGCTCTTCGCGGCCGCGGCCGCCGCGGCACTCGCGGCCGCCGCGCCCGCCGCCGCGCAGACCCGCTACATGCGCGTCTACTACATACAGTACGTCCCCGTGGGCTCCTCCTCGACTTACGGCGAATGCCAGTATTACGAGTTTCCCGGCGAGGACGGCGTACTCGATACGGACGACGACCGGAACCTCCTGATAGACGGCGGCAGGGGGGCGTACGCGCCGGACGTCCTGCTCCCGTTCCTCGACTCGAGGATAGGCAAGGGGGGGATCCTCTGGTTCATGGCGAACTCCTCCGCGGGGGAGGACCATTACGACGGCCTCCGGTCCGTGCTGGCGCGCTACGATGTCAGGAACTTCTACCAGAACTTCCGCTGGACCGTCCCTGAGAAGGGCACGTACGAGAAGCTTATAGAGGCCCTCGACAGGGAGGGGTGCGGCCCCGGCTCCCCGCCCGGCCGCTATTTCGAGGTGGATCACGGCGACTACCTGAGCGGCCCCCGCTGCAACGTCCATCCCGACAACCATCCGTACGGCTTCGACCCGTACGTCGAGGACAAGGTCATCGCCGCGAAGGCGAGCTTCGGCCCGTGGGACGACAACTACTACGTCCTCGTGCACCAGTTCCGCTGCGGCGAGAGCGTCTTCCTGAGCGGCGGCGACGCCCCGTCGGACGGCCCCGAGAAGGGGATTCTCGACGAAAACCCGGATTACGCCTGCCCCGGCGCCCGAGACGACCTCCCCCTGACCGACATCTACAAGGTCCACCACCACGGCAGCGCCGCGTCGAGCAGCAAGGCCTTTCTCGACCTGATGGGCGCGCGCTACGCGGTGGCGCAGATGGCGTACGGCTACGGGAAGGGGTCCCACGCCCATCCGACGGCCGATGCCCTCCACAGGATCTGGCAGTCGGGGGCGATCGTCTACCGCAACGATCTCGACGGGACGGTGCTCGTCACCTGCGACAACCTGGGGAACTACGACATAACGCGCGAGCGCGTCTACGTGGACGAGGCCACCACGCCCGGCGCCTCCGGCGACCTCGTCTCCAGGCCCCCCGCCATCCCGCAAAACCTGCGGGTCACCGGCTCCACGCCGGCCGGCGTGCACCTGGAGTGGGACGAGGTCCCCGGGGCCTACGGTTACGACGTCTTCCGCTCCACGATCAGGGGCGGGGATCCGGGCGGCGGGATGCATGCGAACCCCGGCTGCGACCCCACCGGCATCTACGCCAAGATCAACGTCTCGAATGTCGACGTCCCGCGATACACCGACGCCTCGGCGGCGAACGGCGTGACCTACTACTACCGCGTCTCGTCGAAGAAGGTGCACACCGAGAAACGCAAGAGCGTCTGCTACGAGCGCCGCTACTCCAACGAGGCGGCCAACCGCACCCCCACCCCGACGCCGACCGCCACGCCCCTCTGGGAGCCGATGGGGGAGTCGTTCGACTGGCCGTGGCGCATCCCCGCCGGCTACTCCGGCTCGTCGAACACCTCCGGATTCAGGAACGCCTACGCCGTCTACGCCGGATGCCCCCGGAGCCAGGACGGCCCCGACACGATCTACCGTTTTTACCTGCCCGTCCCCGGCACTATCAGCGCCTCCCTCACCGGGTCGCCGGGGCTCTCCATCTTCCTGTGCGCGCGCCCCTCCCCCGAGGGATGCGCGAAGTGGGGGCGGGACGTTGAGTACAAGAACGCCGCCCCCGGACTCTACTACCTGGCGGTGGACGGGCCCGCGGGCTCCGAAGGCCCCTACGAGTTCACGGTGGCGGTCGGCACCCCCGCGCAGACCCCCGCCCCCCCGGCGCCGACCCCCGTAGCTACGCCCCGCGCCGAGATACTCCTCAACGGCGGCGCGTTCGGGCATTCGGACGTTCTCAAGGCCGTCTTCAAGCTGAACGACTCCGTCGAGCGGCGGTTCACGGCGTACGCCGCCGTCATCACCCCCGGCGGGGAGATGCTCGACGCGATTACGCTCGGCCCCTCCCTGAGGCCCGTCGCGTCCGGCGTGGCGCGCCTCCCGGCCCCGTTTGAATTCACCATCCTCTCCATGCGGATTCCCGAAGGCGCCCCGCCGGGGGAGTACGGGATCCTGGCCGCCTTCTTCGACGCCGCGGGCAGGATTTCCGACAAATCCGACGCGTTCCTGACCGCTGACGCTTCCTTCACCCTGCATTAGCGGTCCCGGCACGGCGCCATGACGAGCGGCGTATGGGGGGAGAGACGCGGCGTGAATCCACGCACCCTAATGCGGACTGTCCTTCCCGCGATCCTCCTCGC
>CALLYX010000228.1 GCA_937858775.1 uncultured bacterium
TCTATCGGGACCGCGGCGCGGCGGAGCGCCCGCATGCGGCGGTCCGCAAGGACGAGCTTCGCCGATGTCCCGCCTATGTCTATGCCGAGCGCGCACTCTTTCATCGCGCCATCCCGCCCCTCCTCCCGCCCGCGGCCGGGCCGCTCACCTGTAACGTATGCGCGGATCGAGCCAGGCGTACGAGATGTCCACCAGCAGGTTGAAGACGAGCAGCATCACGCAATACACGAGGGCCGCCCCCAGCGCAACGGTGTGGTCCCGGTTGAAAGCGCTGTTGACGAAGAACCGCCCGAGCCCCGGGAGATTGAATATCTTCTCGACGACGACCGAACCGGTCAGGAGCTGCGCGCTGGCGGGCCCAAGGAAGGTGACGACGGGGAGAACGGCGACCTTGAGGGCGTGGCGGTAGACGACGGACACCCCCCCCGCCCCCTTCGCCCGCGCGGCGCGGATGAACGGCTGGTTGAGGACGTCCAGCATTCCGGCCCGCATGAGCCGCGCGACGTACGCCGTGAACGGCGCCGAGAGGGTCAGCACCGGCATCACGAGGTGCGCCGGCCCGCCCCACTGCGCCACCGGAAGGAACCGCAGCACGAAGACGAGCAGGATGATCAGGAGGGGGCCGATCACGAACGTGGGGATGGAGATCCCCGCCAGCGCCACCACCATGACGGCGTGATCCAACGGGGTGTTCCGGTGCGCGGCGGCGACGGTTCCGAGGATGATCCCAAGGAAGAGCGCGACCCCGAGGGCGAGCCCGCCCAGGGCGAGGGAATACGGCAGGGCCTGGGCGATGATCTCGTTCACGCCCCTCCCCTGCAGCTTCAGGGACGGGCCGAGGTCGAAACGGGCCACCCCGCCGATGTAGCGCGCGTACTGGCGCCAGAGCGGCTCGTCGTAATGGTACTTGGCCTTGACGTTCTTCTCGATGCTCGGCGGAAGCTTCCGCTCGGCGTCGAACGGCCCGCCCGGGGCCGCCCGCATCAGCAGGAAGGCGAGCGTGGCGACCGCCCACACGGTCGGGATCATCCAGGCGAGGCGCTTGGCGATGTAGGTCAGCATGGCGTGCCGCGTTCACCCGCGACGGCGGGCGCGGGGGCAGTTGTCATGCGGTTCGCCCCTTGGCGTCCATGGGGCCCCGTCGTCGTTCGTGCGCCCCCACCGCCCGCGCGCCCTCACTTGATGAAGACATATTTGAGCGGGTGCTCGTCCAGCGGATTGGGGTGGATGCCGCCGATCCGGTTCGCGTCATATAGGTTGATGGAGACGTAGAAGTATACAGG
>CALLYX010000229.1 GCA_937858775.1 uncultured bacterium
CATGACCGAGCGCACCGAGGAGCTCGCGCTGCTCATGACGCTCGAGATGGGCAAGGCGCTCGCCGAGTCGCGTGCCGAGGTCGCCTACGCCGCGTCGTACTTCCGCTGGTACGCCGAGGAGGCGGTCCGGATAGAGCGGGAGATGATAGGGGAGCGGGTCGGGCTCCAGGACCAGTACGCCTGCGCCTTCGGCGGATTCCTCCATCTCACGTTCCGCGGGGGGGCGGGGGTGGAGGCGCGCCACCTGGCCCTCTTGCCGCAGCGGATCAGGGCCATCCAGGAGCGCCTCCTGCTCTTCTACACGGGCCTTCAGCGCTCGGCGCACGAGATCCTCGAGGAGCAGATCGAGAGGACCGAGAAGGGGGACGTGGACCGCCAGCTCGAGGCGCTCGCCGCGCTCGTCCCCCGGGGGATACGGATCCTCTGCGAGAGCGACGACCTCTCGGAGTTCGGGTCGCTGCTCCACGAGAACTGGAAGCTGAAACGCGATCTCTCCCGCGCCATCACCAACCGCGCGATCGACGGATACTACGACGCGGCCCGGAAGGCGGGGGCCATCGGAGGGAAGTTGTGCGGGGCGGGCGGGGGCGGCTTCATCCTCCTCTACGTCGAGCCGTACAACCGGGAGAAGGTGCGCAGGGCGTTGGGGAACCTTCTCGAGGTCCAATTTTCATTCGAGAACGAGGGGAGCACGATCATCTTCTACAGGCCCTGAGATGCCGACCACACCGCCGTTGAGCGTCATCATCTCCTGCTTCAATGAGGAGGAGAGCATCGGGGAGTGCCTGCGGCGGACCGCCGCGGCCGTTCCCGACGCCGAGATCATCGTCATCCACGGCGGGGGGGATCGGACCGCGGAGATCGCCGAGGGGATGGCGAGGGGGAACCCGAGGATAGCGGTCATCCGCAACCTCGACGACCGGGGGAAGGGGCACGCGATCAAGGTCGGGATCGAGAGGGCCTCATCCGACACGATGGTGCAATTCGACGCCGACCTCCAGTTCATGCCCGAGGAGATCCCGAAGGTCGTACGCCCCATCCTCGCCGGCGAGGCGGATCTTTCCTTCGGCGCCCGCTTCATGGAGGGCTCCGACGTGGAGAATTACGATTTCAGCTTCTTCCGGGTCATGGGGAACCGGATCGTGAACCGCTACATCAACCTCCTGACCCGCCAGAGGTTTTTCGACATCACCACCGGTTTCAAGGCGTGGACGCGGAGGGCTATCGAGGGCGTGGGCTTCAAGGACGACCGGTTCATCTACGAGGCGGAGATCGCCGTCAGGGCGGGACTCAAGGGATACCGGATCGCCATGGTGCCTATCACCTATTTCAACCGATACGGCGGCATCTCAGGACACGGGCGCGGCTGGAAGGAGCCGTTCAGCATCGTCTGGACCGGGATGAAGATCCTCCTCTTCTCCACCCTCATCCGACTCT
>CALLYX010000230.1 GCA_937858775.1 uncultured bacterium
TTCTTTTCCGCCGTCTTCTCTCCGATCCCGGGGAGCTCCAACAGCGCGGCCTTGCCCTCCTTTCGAATATCCCCCAACGTGGCGTAGCCGTTCTCCTCCAGCACCGCGATGACCTTGGCGGTGAGGCCGGCGAGTTCGCGCACGGGCACTTTGGCCTCCTCCTCCTCGCGCGCCATGTCGCCGGCCTTCTTGATGTCGACCGTCCAGCCGGTCAGTTTCGACACAAGGCGTATCCCCTGCCCCTTCTTCCCCACGGCCAACGCGAACTGGTCGTCGTCGACGATGATCTCCGCCTTCCCCTCCTCGAGGATCCGGATCTCCCGCGGGCGCGCGGGGCTCAGGGCGTTGGTGAGGAAAACGACCGGATCCTCGCTCCACCGAATGATGTCCACGCGCTCGCCGTTCAGCTCGTGCACGACGTCCTTGACCCGTGCCCCGCGCATTCCGACGCATGCGCCCACGGGGTCGACCTTTTCGCTCGTCGAGCTGACCGCCATCTTCGCGCGGTAACCGGGGTCGCGCGCGATCCCCCTGATCTGGACGCTCCCCTCCCCGATCTCCGGGACCTCGAGCTCGAATAGTTTCCTGAGGAGCTCGTCATGGCTGCGCGATACGATGATCTCGGGGCCCTTGGACCCCTCGCGCACCTCGGAGACGTATACCTTGTACCGCCTCCCCACCCCGTAGCTCTCCCGGGGACACTGCTCCTTCGACGGGAGCACCGCCTCGGCCTTGCCCAGGTCGAAGATTACATTCCCCCGCTCGTAGCGCCGGACCACCGCGGTGAGGATATCTCCGACTCGGTCCTTGTACTCGTTGTAGACGATCTTGTGCTCCGCCTCGCGGATGCGCTGGATGATGACCTGTTTCGCGCTCTGCGCGGCGATGCGCCCGAGATCCCTGACGACGATCTCCACGCGGACGGTGTCTCCGAGGCCGGCGTCGGGCCGGGTCTTGCGGGCCTCCTCGAGGGAGATCTCCTCGTCCTTCGAGGCGACGTTCTCCACGACCAGCATGTCGCAAAACGCCCTGACGGCGCCGGTCTCCTGGTCGATCTTCACGATGAGGTTTTTCGCCTGCTCGGCGCCCTTCTTCGCGGCGGACAGAAGGGAGCTCTCCACCGCCTCGATCAGCACTTCGCGGCTGATCCCCCTCTCCCGCTCGAGATAATCGAATACGGCCAGCAGTTCGCCATTCATTCCTCGACCCCCTTATCCCGCGCGCGGCTTGCGGGCGTCTGTACGATAATAGCGATGCAGGCGCGGCGTTCGCCGCGCGGACGGTCCATCCCCCGCACGCCGTCCAAAAAAAAGAGTGGGTCCATGCCCACTCTGGATAGCGCAGCGCGGATCAGCGGTACATTATAACAAACGGGTGGCCCCGTCAACAGGAAAAACCCCGCAGGAAAAACCCCGCAATCCGAACCGGCGGGATGAATGAGTCCCCGTTCGTTCGGAGGGGGCAAACCC
>CALLYX010000231.1 GCA_937858775.1 uncultured bacterium
GATCTCCCCGACCTGGAGGGTCTTCTCCCCGGTGCGTGTGACGAAGAGCATACCCTGCACGCCGACGATATCCCCCAGGTCGAGCAGTCCCGCGAGGTCGAATGCCCCCCCCGGCATCAGGTCCTTCTTCAGGTAGAGCTGGATCCGCCCGGTCGCGTCGCGAAGGTCCGCGAAGACGGCCTTGCCGTGCCCCCGAAGGGAGATGATCCGCCCGGCGAGGCGCGCCCCCCGCCCCGCCTCGAACCCGGCCAGGGCGTCCGCGACGGTCTGCCTCGACGGGAATCCATCCCGGTAGACCCCCGCCCCCATCTCAAGGAGCCGGGCGAGCTTCTCGCGCCTCTGCCCGTACAGGCCCTCGGTCTCCATCGCCCCTCGATCCCCCCCCTGTCCCGGCGCGCGTCCTCCGCCCCCGAGGGCGCCGAAGACCCGCGCGGACGGGCCCGGTTGCCGCCCGTCCCCGCTGTTCACTCCCCGCGCGGAACGCGGCGCGCGCGGAAAAGAAAGCCCGCGAGAACAAAGGCGCACAGGCGCTCCCCGCGCCCGCGCGCCTCTTTCAGGTCCGCCAGGCCCACGCCGTTCCCGCTCACGGCGCACGGCCGGGCAGCTCGGTCCCCGGCGGCCTGGGCTCCTCCAGGATCGCCCTCCCCTCGGCGGCCGCGGCGCCGGGTCCCGCCGGATCCGGCTGTTCGACCCAGGGGTTGTATTGGGGCTCCATCAGCCCGCCCCAGCCCTTCCCCGGGCAAGGGACCGGGAAGGTTACTATGTCCAGCGCGCCGGAGACGACCCGGCACGGGAGGAGGAGTATCCCCTTGCCGAGGCCGAGGGTCGCCCCGGCGGCGACCCCGCCCTCCTTCGCCGCAGCGTATATCTGGTACGGGGGCTCGAGCCAGCAGCCCAGCAGGTTCGAGAGGCCCCTGTCGAACTTGAGCGTCACGTTGTCCGGATACGCCGCGGACGCCGCCCCGCGGAAGAGGGCCGCCGAAACGGCGAGCGCCGTGATGAACCACCCCCTCATGATGCCTCCCTTCATGGAGCCCGCGCGACGCCCGCATATCGTAGCGCACCGGGGGGGCCGGGGCAAACGATAAATGCCCCTTGGGCCCGTCATTCCCGCGCGGCCGGCTTGCCGCCGGAACGGAGGAACGCCTCGATGAACGGCTGGATCTCGCCGTCCATCACGGCCTGCACCCTTCCCGTCTCGTGCTTCGTCCGGTGGTCTTTGACCATCTGGTACGGCTGGAGGATGTAGGAACGGATCTGGCTCCCCCAGGCGATCTCCTGTTTCTCACCGCGCTCCTTCGCCAGCTCTTCTTCCCTGAGGCGGCGGTAATGCTCGGCGACCCGCGCGGAGAGGACGCGCATCGCGGTCACGCGGTTCTTGTACTGGGAGCGCTCGTTCTGGCACTGCACCACGATCCCCGTCGGGATGTGCGTCATGCGCACGGCGGAGTCGGTCTTGTTGACGTGCTGGCCGCCGGCGCCGTGCGCCCTGAAGGTGTCGATCCGGAGGTCCTCGTCCTTGATCTCTATCTCCTGCTCCCCTTCCACCTCGGGCACCACGTCCGCGGAGGCGAAGGAGGTGTGCCGGCGCTTGGCGGAGTCGAACGGGGATATCCTGACGAGGCGGTGGACCCCCCGCTCCGCCTTGAGGTAGCCGTATGCGTGCGGGCCCTTGACCGAGAGCGTGACGCTGCGGAAGCCCGCCTCCTCGCCCGGGGCCATGTCGAGAACCTCCGCCTCATAACCGCGCTCCTCCGCCCACCGCCTGTACATCCGGAGCAGCATGGCGACCCAGTCGCACGCCTCGGTGCCGCCGGCCCCCGCGTGGATCATCATGATCGCGCCGGCCCGGTCGCGCGGCCCGCCCAGCAGGGACCTGAGCTCGAGGCCGCGGTACTCCGCCTCCATCTTGTCGAGGTCCCCGGCGAGGTCCGGCGCGGAGGCCTCGTCCCCTTCCGTCCGGGCGAGTTCGAAGAAGAGGCCGAGGTCGTCGGCGTCCCTCTTCAGCTTCTCCCAGGATTCGACCGTCTCCCTCAGGCGCGAGAGCGTCTCCGTGACGCCCCTGGCCCCCGCCTGGTTGTCCCAGAAATCAGGGCGGCCCATCTTGCCCTCGATCTCGGAGATCTCCCTCCTCCTCGCGGCG
This sequence comes from uncultured bacterium, assembly GCA_937858775.1. Lineage (GTDB taxonomy): Bacteria > Auribacterota > Tritonobacteria > UBA1439 > UBA1439 > UBA1439. The sequence goes on from CALLYX010000231.1 coordinate 2,144, forward strand.
ATGTCAAAGATAATCTCCGAGTTTCTGAAGCCCCTCGATCAGCCTTCTGTGGCGTTCCGTCAATTCGTCGAGCATCGGATCCTCCTCGCCCGCCCGCATTATAGCACGACCCGGCCGTTCGCCCGCGGGCGCGTCAGCGGCGGCGGCGCAGGCACCCGG
>CALLYX010000232.1 GCA_937858775.1 uncultured bacterium
AAGATCAAGACCGCGATGAAGCGGGCGTACGGATTCAAAAGCCCCAGCTACCTCAAAACCATCGTCTACCTTGTGGCCGGCAAACTGTGCTTTGACTGATCACCCACACAAAGTGGAAGAGAACCTATAATTAAGGCTATAGGTGACTTGGGGCCAACCATGACGAAACGCACTATATGGGATATCTTAAAGACGGTTGAATGGTCAAAGTGTCACGATTGTCTGAGGTTCGGGAAGGAGTGCCATCCCACGCCTGAACAATTTGCCCTGGCATGGGATGAGTGTCCGGATTACGATTCGATGTTTGTTGCAGATTGGCTCACGGAGGATCTCTATCCGTTCGGCATCGGCATGCCTCACACAGATGAAGATGAACATGAATGCGACTAAGGGCTTGTTTGTGATAACAGAAGATATACGGCTGAAATAACCCATGTCATCGGTCGGTCAAAACCGGCCACGGAGGAACGGTTCAAAACCAGCCACTTTGAGAGAGGGGTAAGCCCTGTAGAATACCTCCCCGGAAAGGGGGGTATTGCAGATGCCGAACCAGATCAAAGTGGCTCTAACTCATTCGATCATCACACGTTACGACCGTGGATGGTCACAGAAACGCATCGCACGGGAGCTCGGGCTTGACCGGGAGACCGTCACCCGGCATATCCGACTTGAGCCCGAGCACGCGCCAAAACCAGCCATTCCGACCGCCTGGTCCCCCAAGCCAAAACTAGCCATTCCGACCGCCCGCTCCGGGGGCCGGGGGAGCCGGTGCAAACCGTTCCACGAACAGATAGAACGTAAGCTCCGGAAGGGGCTGACGGCCCGGAGGATCTATTAGGATCTGGCGCTGGAGCACGGCTTCACGTGCCCCTACGAGTCGGTCAAGCGCTACATGCGGCATCCGCGTTGACTTTCATATACAGGAGGACCTATTGGCAATTTTCGCGTGGTTCTCGATGGAGCATCTTTCAGCCCAAGAAGAGTATGCACGCTTTGTCGATGGCCTTGTGAAATGGCTTTTCACGGGCACGCTGCGGTCGGGGGGCGGATAACCGTGATCAAGTACATTGGATCAAAGCGTGCCCTTATCCCCGGCATTTTAGAGATCGTCGGACGGTTCGACGATGCAGAGACAGTCATCGATCTCTTCTCCGGCACGTCGCGCGTTGGTCACGCCCTGAAGCGTTCCGGTTACCGCGTGCTGTCAAACGACCATAATGCATATGCATCAACTCTTGCACGATGCTACGTTCAGGCGAACCGCGAGGAAGTCTTCGCGGATGCCGAGCGGATCCTCCGCGAACTGAACAGACTCCCGGGAAAGGCGGGCTATTTCACGGAGACGTTTTGCGTGCGTTCTCGCTTCTTCCAGCCGAAGAACGGCAAGAGGGTAGATGCAATCCGAGATAGAATCGCCGTACTCTCGCTTTCGCCTGAGCTTGAGGCCGTTGTCCTCGTTTCGCTCATGGAAGCCGCTGATAGAGTGGATTCAACGACAGGACTTCAGATGGCCTACCTGAAAGAATGGGCGCCAAGGGCCTTCAATGACCTTAACCTGCGAATGCCGGATGTGCTGCCGCAGTCACGCTACGGCAAGGGGGAGGCTCATACGCTGGAGGCGCTCGACGCGGCTCGTCTCTTGCGGGGCGATATCGCCTACATCGATCCTCCGTACAACCAGCATTCTTATCTTGGCAACTACCACATTTGGGAATCGCTTGTTCGATGGGACAAGCCGGAAGTCTACGGCGTGGCCTGCAAGCGACTTGACTGTCGCGAGAGGCGCAGCGTATTCAACTCGCGCCCGCAGTTCCTTGACGCTTTTCGAACTCTCCTCAATGCGGTGCAGGCGCCTATCCTTGTGGTGTCTTTCAACAATGAGGGATATATCAGCCGGATCGACATGGAATCGCTTCTTCGGTCGTTGTGGGGAGGCTTGGGGCATTTTGTTGTCGTGGAGAATGACTACAAAAGATACGTCGGCGCGCAGATCGGCATCTATAATCCTGATGGGAAGAAGGTTGGCAAGGTGAGTCACCTTCGCAATCGAGAGTACCTATATGTGGCTAGTTCAGAACCTCTGCCGGAGGCGCTGGAATCAGGATTCTGAGTACCGAGACAAACATTGCTCTTTCAAGACGAGGACGCAGATCAGGCCCAACCAGCGACTACTGCGTATCGGCTACCGTCCGCTGCAGAGCCGTGACGTTGAGCCGGCGTCGGCGTGCCGGCTCAACATGGCGCCGATTCGCCGGCGGGATGCCGGTCCGGCCCCGGGCGGGGCCGGGCCTCGACCGTCGACCGAAATGCGCGTATCGGGACGCCTCCACCGCAATCCCAGCGTTCAACCATATCGCGCCGTTCATCCCTTCAGGGTGGCGAGGATGCGGGGGATGCCGATGCCGCGCAGGGCGAAGAGCTTGTCGCGGGAGAGGCCGCCGCGCACCATCGTGACATCGGAGCGCCTGAGGCCGAAGCGGGCCGCGAGGAGGTCGGCTGCGGCGCGGTTGGCCTTCCCCTTCTCCGGCCGGGCGCGGACCTTCACCTTAAGCGCGCCGGCGTGCTCCCCGGCGACAGCATCGGCGGACGCCCCCGGCCGGAGGTGGACCTTGAGGAGGACGACGCCGTCTCTTTCGCGCAGGTCGAGCATCTGGACATCCCAGGATGCGGCCTTGGCGTTTTGTCGCAGGGGGCAAGGGGATGCACGGAGGATATGGAGGGCTGCGTGCGGGGCGCGCGGGACGCGGTCCCCTCAATATTCCGCTCGCCGCGCCTCCCCCCATGCGCTCCACGCCCGTGCCGCGTACCGCGGGAGCGCCCTCCGGGCCCGCCGCCTACGAACCGGGATGATCGTGGGCCGCATCACTGCCCTGCGCCGTTGCCGTTCACCCCTCCGTGGCGCCCCGCGTTCACGGCGGTTGAACAGCGAACAGACGTCTTCGGCGGGCTCTATATCCTGCTCAGTTCGTCCGCGCGGGCGCAGGCGGCCCTTATCGCCGCGACGAACGATTTCTTGACGCCATTCTCGTCGAGAACCCTCAGCGCCGCGGCGGTCGTTCCCCCCGGGGAGGTCACGCGCCTTCGGAGTTCCTCGGGGCGGACCCCCGACTTCTCCAGCAGGCGCGCGGCGCCTATGACAGTCTGAGTGGCGATGGGAAGCGCCTGCTCGATGGAGAAGCCGAGCTCCACGCCCGCCTTCTCCATCGCCTCGATCAGGTAGAAGACATAGGCCGGGCCGCTCCCCGAGAGGGCGGTCGCGGCGTTCATCAGGTCCTCCCCCACCTCGAGGTCCTTGCCGAGGGCGCCCAGGATGCACCGGGCGTTCTCGACGTCGCACTCCCCCACGCCCCCCCCCCCCGCCCCCGTCCCCTCTACCCCT
>CALLYX010000233.1 GCA_937858775.1 uncultured bacterium
CGCCGTGCTTTATCACAGCCCGCACCGCCGCCCGTTGCAGGACGTGCTCACATGCGTGCGCGAAAAGACGACCATCCATGAGGCAGGCTTGCGGCTCAAAGCTAACGCCGAGCGCCATCTCAAGGGACCGCGCGAAATGGCACGGCTTTTCGCCGATGCGCCGGAGGCGATGGCGGAAACGAGACGCATTCTCGACCGCATCGATTTCTCGCTCGACCAGCTTCGCTATGAATATCCGTCCGAACTCCGCGAGGGCTTTGCGAACGAGCAGGAAGCGCTCGAACATTTCGCGCTCGAGGGCGCGAAGGACCGTTTTCCCCAAGGCGTGCCGCCGCGCGTGAGGCGCAGGGTGGTGCGGGTGCTCCGATCCTCCCGGTGGCTCCGTTCGTTCCCCGTCCCGCATATCGCCGTCGTGCACGACCGCGTGGCGCTTGAGATCCGGCGCGGGTGCGGACAGGGGTGCCGCTTCTGCCAGGCGTCGTTCATCTACCGCCCGGTCCGGGACGAGTCTCCGGGGGAGATCGCCGCCGCCGCGGGGGAGGCGCTCCGGGCGACCGGGCACGAGGAGGTGTCACTCTGCGCCCTCTCGGCGGGGGACGTGCCGTGGCTCGAGGAGGCCGCCGCGCGCGTGGCGGGCATAAAAATGCCCGGCCCAGTGTCCATCTCCCTCCCGTCGCTCCGGCCCGACCGCCTCACCGAATCCCTCGCGGAACGCCTCTCCGCGGGGCGCAGGACGGGGATCACACTCGCCCCGGAGGCGGGGACGGAGGCGATGCGGCGACGGATCAACAAGAAGATATCGTTCGACGAGCTCCTCCGTTTCGCCGCCCGGCTCAGGGAGAGGGGATGGAGGCTCATCAAGCTCTACTTCATGATCGGCCTCCCCGGCGAGACGGAGGAGGACCTGAAAGGGATAGCGGCGTGCATCGGGAGGGTGGCGGCGATCCGTGGGGGGGCGAAGGGGAAGTGGCAGGTCAACGTGACGATCTCCGCTTTCGTGCCGAAGCCGCACACGCCGTTCCAGAGGGACGGCATGGAATCGCCCGGGGCGCTCGCGGAGAAACTGGGGTTCCTGCGCCGCGCGGTGCGGCAGCGGAACGTCGCCCTCAAGTTCCACGGGATCGAGCCGAGCGTTCTCGAGGGGGTTTTCGCGAGGGGCGACCGCCGTCTCGGCGCCGCGATCCTCGCGGCGTGGAGGAGGGGGGCGAGATTCGACGGCTGGCGCGAGCTCCATGATCCCGCTATCTGGCGTGAGGCCTTCGCGGAGACGGGTATCGACCCGGCCGGGTACGCCGGCAGGCGCTACGCGGCCGGGGAATTCCTCCCCTGGGATGTGATAGAGACCGGGGTGAGCGCGGGGTTTCTCGCCGCCGAGCGGGAGAGGGCGGATCGCGGCGAGACCACGGCCGACTGCGCCGCGGACGGCTGCCGCGGATGCGGGGTGTGCGAGGGCGGATCGCAGCGGCCCACGGGGGGCGCGGCTGTTTGACCGGATCGAATCGCGCGTGCGCGGACGGCGGGCCGGCGGGTCGCCGTGCGGCGGGGATTCGGAGGGGCGGGGCAGGGCCGGTTTTCAGGGCGTGCCGGCGATAAAGATTGACAACGCGCCAGCCCATCCGGCATTATTGCGGCATGCATGGAATGAGAAACCTTGCGCTGCTCCCGAACGGTCTCAGGGCGAAATTCGTCGCGGCGTTCGCCTGCATGTCGATCCTGCCCTTCCTGGTCTGCCTCTATCTCGTCACCACTTTCGTGTTCCCCTATGTCGACTCCATCTGGCTCACGAGCAGCATCATCCTCATCACGATGCTCATATCCTTCTGCGGCTTCAACATCATGGAGGAAATAGTCTCCTCGATCATAGCCCTCTCCCGCGATGCCCGTCGCCTCGCCGCGCACTCCCGGGCCCGCCTCGAGCCGCCGGCCGCCCGCGACGAGGTCGCCGCCATCAAGGAATCCCTCTCGATGCTCGCCGAGGACGTCGAGCGCAAGACCCTCAAGATGAAGCAGCTCGAGACCATGGACGAGAAGATCGGGATCTTCACCGAGCGCGCCATCCGGGAGATCCTCTCCGAGGAGTTGAAGAGGGCGTCGATCTTTCAACGCCCATGCGCCATCATCATAGCGCGGTTCAGGAGCACTCCCGCTACCGACGCCATCCTCAGGGACGAGGCGCACAGCTTCAGCGCCGTTTCCTCCCTCGCCGGCCTCGTGAAGGGTTTTGCCGCCGGGATAGAGAAGATAGGCCGTATGGGGCCGTGCGGCGTCTGCCTCATACTGCCGGAGTGCAGCCGGCAGCAGGCCAACGAACTCGCGGCCAAGATCGGAGGCGGGGCGAAAACGCTCAACTGGGGCGGCCTCTCCGCGATGGCGGATTGGCATCCCGAGATCGTCCTGACCGTCGCCTCCGCCCCCGTCGACGGATTGGATCCAGCGCTGCTGATCCAGAGATGTCTTTCGGCGTCCCTCGCGGAGACGTGAATCCTCCCGGCGGCGCCCCCTGCCATGCGAATGCGCGCTCTACACGGCGTGCCTTGCGCCTGTTTTGCAATAATGCAAAGAATCTCTTGACTATATCAACGGTGTGTGCTATTCTCATTCAAAGTGACCGTTTCGCTTCGTGAAACGGGCCGGTGGAGATTCCGCCATGACCGCCTTCAAGAAGGTCACGAGCAAGAAGGTCGGCGAACTCCTCATAGACAACGGCGTCATAACGCGCCGGCAGCTCGAGGAGGCGCTTGCCAGGAAGAGTGAGACCGGCACCCTCCTGGGCGAGGCGCTCGTGGAGTTGAAGTTCGCGAGCGAGGAGGACGTGGCCTCCGTCGTGGCCGCGCAATACCGGATTCCGTATCTCCCCCTCAAGCAGCACGATGTCGACAAGGAGCTTCTCAATGTGATTCCCCGCGAGATCGCCTTGAAGCACCGCTGCTTCCCGGTGGACAGGATAAGCTCCGTCCTGACGGTCGCAATGGAGAATCCGCTGGACGAACGGGCGATCGAGGAGATACGGCAGGCGACCGGGAACAGGGTGCTCTGCTTCGTCTCCACGCCCTCCGATATTCTCTCCGCGATAAGGCAGCATTACGGGGAGGGTGCCGCCGGCGCCGCCCCGGCGGACGACGCCTCCGCCCCGGCCGCCAGGGAGGCGGCCGTCGAGGGCGGCATCAAGGTCTTCCAACTCGACGACAATCCGGAGGGATGACCGTGGCCCGATCGCTGGAGGAGGAACTCCCGGAGATACTGGTCCAGGACGGATCCGTCACCGCCGATCAGATGGAGAAGGCCGTCGAGGAGAAGCGCATCGCCGGCGGCCGGATCGACCATATCCTGGTAAAGAACGGATTCGTCTCCGAGAAGGCGCTGATGGCCTCCATCGCCGTGCACCTGAACATCCCCCCCATAGACCTCGGCAAGTTCAGGCCCTCCCCCGACGTGATCGAGCTGGTCTCGCGCCAGGTCGCCACGTTCTACCAGGCGATTCCGGTCGCGCGACTCAAGAACACGCTCACGCTCGCCATGATCGACCCGCTCAACGTGCTGGCCATCGACGATATCAGGCTCATCTCCGGCCTCGAGGTGCAGCCGGCCATCTGTTCGGAGAAGGAGTTCCGCGAGGCCCTTCAGAATTTCTACTCCTCGAAGGCGAGCATGGCGCACCTCCTCAAGGACGCCGCCCCCGCGGCCGTGGAGGTGAAGAGGGATATAGACCAGGATATCAACATAGACGAGCTCATCGAGCAGACCGGCCAGGTCTCCATAGTCAAGATCGTCAACCTGATGCTGGTGCAGGCCATAAAGGAGCGGGCGAGCGACATCCACATCGAGCCGTTCGAAAAGGAGCTCAAGCTCCGCTACCGCGTGGACGGCGTCCTGCACGAGACCACCGCGCCGCCGAAGCATATGCAGAACGCGATCATCTCCCGCGTCAAGATCATGTCCAACCTCGACATCGCGGAACGGCGCCTCCCCCAGGACGGGCGATTCCGGATCAAGGCGCACGGGCGCGAGGTGGACTTCCGCGTCTCCTGCCTGCCCACGAGTTTCGGGGAGAAGGTGGTGCTCCGCGTTCTCGACAAGAGCGGGCTGGAGAGCCTCGACATCACAAAGCTCGGTTTCCACGAGCAGGGCGCCAAGGAGTTCATGGCGGCGATCTCCGCGCCGTACGGCATGATCCTCATCACGGGCCCCACGGGGAGCGGGAAATCCACCACCCTCTACGCCGCCCTGCGGGTGATCAACAAGCCGGACGTGAACGTCATCACGGTGGAGGATCCCGTCGAGTACCAGATGATGGGGATCAACCAGGTCTCGGTGAACGCGGAGATCGGACTTAGCTTCGCCGCGGGCCTGCGCTCGATCCTGCGCCAGGACCCGGACGTCATCATGGTCGGCGAGATCCGGGACCTGGAGACCGCCGACATCGCCGTCAAATCGGCCCTCACCGGCCACCTCGTCCTGTCGACGCTCCACACCAACGACGCGGCGAGCGCCATCACCCGCCTCGACGACATGGGGATAGAGCCTTTCCTGATCTCCTCCTCGACGCTCCTCGTCGCCGCCCAGCGGCTAGTGCGGCGCATCTGCAGGAAGTGCAAGAAGGAGATCGACGCCCCCGACGATATCCTCCTCAACGCCCAGATGCGGTGGGAGAAGGGGGAGAAGCCCGCGATCTTCCACGGCGCCGGCTGCCCGTCGTGCAAGGGGACCGGTTATTCGGGGCGGATGGCGCTCATAGAGGTGATCACCGTTGACGACGATGTGCGCGGACTGATCATGAAACGCGCCACGGGGCGCGAGATCAAGCTCGCGGCCATGAAACGGGGGATGAAGACCCTCCGCATGGTGGGACTCGACCGGGTGAGGAAAGGGGAGACGACGCTCGAGGAAGTTATGCGGGTGACCGCCGCCGACTGAAAACGCCGGCCGGCGCGCCCGCGGGCGGCGGACAACGGGGCCGCCGGGGCGCACTTTCACGGTTCGGCCGGTTCACGGCGATCAGTCGGGAGACCGCCCGACGGGGGATACGATGGCCACTTTCCGCTACACCGCTAAGGACCTCCAGGGACGCGACGTCGCCGCCACGATCGCCGCGGAGAGCGAGGGAGAGGTAATCAGCAAGCTCCGCAAGGGCGGCCTCATACCGGTGAAGATAGTCCGGGATGAGAAGGCGGCGAGGAGGATCTTCCATAAGAAGGTCAAGTCCGAGGCGGTCGTCATCTTCGCGCGGCAGCTCGCCACCATGATCGACGCCGGGCTCCCGCTCGTCCAGGGGCTCGAGGCCCTCGAACAGCAGCAGGCCCAGTACAAGGTCTTCGCCGACATCATAAAGAAGGTGAAGGAGGACGTCGAGGGGGGGAAGAGCCTCTCCGACTCGATGGAGCAGCACCCGAGGACCTTCGGCCCGCTGGTCGTGAACCTTGTCCGGGCGGGGGAGAACAGCGGGACCCTCGCCGAGATCATGGACCGGATCGCCAAGTACCTCGAATCGGCCCGCGCGCTCCAGAAGAAGGTGAAATCGGCCATGATGTACCCGCTCGTGGTGTCGATCATGGCCGTCATCATCACCATAGTACTGCTGGTCAAGGTGATCCCGGTCTTCGGCACCATCTTCTCCAGCTTCGGCGCCGACCTCCCCCTCCCCACGCAGATGCTCCTCAAGGTCAGCGATTTTCTCAGGAGCTATATACTGCTCGTGGCCGCGGCTTTCGTGGGGCTTATCTTCGCGTTCCGCGCCTTCTACAAGACGGACAAGGGGCGGCTGCGCATCGACATGCTGACGCTGCGCATCCCGGTCTTCGGGGACCTCATCCACAAGGTCGTCCTCTCCAGGTTCTCCCGTACGCTGAGCACCCTGGTGCGGAGCGGCGTCCCCATCCTGAGATCCCTCGACATCGTCGCCAAGACGGCGGGGAACTACGCGGTGGAGCTCGCCATCGGGACGGCGGCGCTCAAGATCAAGGAGGGGGAGAGCATCGCCGGCCCGCTGGAGGAGACCAGGATGTTCCCGCCGATGGTGGTGCGCATGATCTCGGTGGGCGAGAAGACGGGGAAGGTGGACACGATGCTCGAGAAGATCGCCGATTTCTTCGACGACCAGGTCCAGACCACGCTCGCAGGCTTCACCGCCCTGATCGAGCCGCTCCTCATCGCCTTCCTCGGCATCGTGGTCGGGACGATCGTGATATGCATGTTTCTCCCCATCCTCAAGCTGTCGTCGATCGTGAAGATCTGAACGGAGGACGTATGGCCGGGCTATAGCGGCCCGAGGCGGCGCGCCCGCGCCCGGCGCGCGCCTTTGCGTTCACCGCCATGACGACAACCGGAACCGACACGGAGCTGCTGCGGCGGATAAAATGGTTCATGGCCCTGCGGCTCATGCTGATCTCCCTGCTGCTGGGGATCAGCCCGTTCGTGCTGGGGCAGGGATCGACCCCGTTTTTCCTCGTCATCGGGCTGCTCTACTGCGCGACGGTCGCCTACAGCGTCCTCCTCAAGACCTCCGTCCCGCTGCGGGTCCAGGCGTACGGGCAGTTCTTCTTCGACATCGCCATCATCAGCATGCTCCTGAGTTTCACCGGCGGGATCGACAGCAACTTCGTGCTCCTCTACGTGCTGGCGATCGTCTTCGCGAGCATAATCATAGGGGGCCAGGCGGGGATGGTGATCGCGGGCAGTTGCTGCGTCTTCTACTCCGCGATCGGGCTCGTGGAGTGCTTCAGCCTCCTCCCCCCCAACCTCGACACGGCCCTCAGCCTGTCGTGCGACCCCCTCTACGCCATCTACCTCGTCCTCGTCCGCTCCATCATCTTCTGCACCCTGGGCTACTTCGTAGACTACCTGGTGAACGCCCTCCATTCGAACCGGCTCGAGCTGGACGAGTTGAAGAAATTGAACGAGCGCATCCTATCGCAGATCAAGAGCGGGCTGATCACGACCGACGCCGCCGGCAGGATCATATTCGTGAACTCGGCGGCCGAGGAGATCCTCGGGTATCCGAGGGCGGAGATGATAGGCAGAAGCTGGCACGCCTTTCTCGGGCGCCCGGTGGCGGATATCGACGACCGGTGGCTCGTGGACGAGACCAGGTCGTTCACGCGCTGCGAGATCAAGGCCCCGCGCAGGGACGGCACAGAGGTCCCGGTCGGCTTCACCGTGTCGAGCCTCGTGGACAGGGGGGGGCGTGCGCTCGGCCTCCTTATACTCTTCAGGGACCTGACGCAGATATTCCGGATGGAGGAACGGATGCGCAGGGCGGAGCGGCTCTCCGCCGCCGGGACGATCCTCGCCGGCGTGGCGCACGAGGTCCGCACACCTCTCACGGCGATCCGCGGCGCCGTCGAGGTGCTCAGGGAATCGGGCGCGCTCGCCGGGGGGAGCTCCACCATGGCGGACGTAATCCTGAAGGAGTCCGACCGGCTCAACCGGATCATCAGCGACTTCCTGGCCTCCGGCGGGCCGCGGGAGGACGCGCGGGAGGTCGCCGACCTCGACGGGGTGCTCGATGAGGTGATCCTCGTCGAGAGGCAGACGCGGGGCGACGGGGCGCGGATCGAGAAGATCGCGGCGGCGGGGGGGATGCGGGCCCGCGTGGACGTCTCCCAGATAAAGCAGGTATTCCTCAACCTCCTCGACAACGCCCTCGACGCCGCGGGCCCCGGGGGCAGGGTGACCGTCGCCCTCGAGCCGTCGCTCTTCCCGGTGGGCGGGAAGGAGATGGCGCTCGTCAAGGTGGCGAACAGCGGCCCCGGGGTGCCGGCGGAGGTGATGGCCCATCTCTTCGAGCCGTTCTATTCGACCAAGCGGCAAGGGAGCGGCATGGGGCTTTTCCTCTCCGAGCGGATCGTGAGGAAGCACGGCGGGATGGTCGAGGTGGAGAGCCGGGAGGGCGAGACGGTCTTCACGGTATCCCTCCCCGTCTGCGAAAAGGAACACGCGGGGTCGAGCCATGGCGGATGAAAGGGCTAAGGTGCTTGTCGTGGATGACGAGCCGAGCCTCCTCGAGGTCATGCGGGCCGCGCTGGCGTTCGAGGGGTACGATGTCGCGACCACCCAGCACGGCGATGAAGCGATCCGCATCATCCGGGGGGGGGGTGTGGACGCCGTCATCACCGACCTCAAGATGTCGCCGGTGGACGGGATCGGGGTCCTGACGGAGGCGAAGAAGCGAGACGCCGAGATCGTGGTGATCATGATCACCGCCTACGGTTCCGTGCGGACGGCCGTGGAGGCGATGCGGAAGGGGGCTCACGACTATATCATCAAACCGTTTCAGATGGATGAGCTTCGGCTGACGCTCGGGAGGGGGCTCGCGCACCGGAGCCTCGTGCGCGAGAACGTGAGCCTGAAGCGGGAGCTCGCCCGTATCCACAGCTACGACAACATGGTCGGGTCGAGCGAGGCGATCCAGAAGGTGTTCCGCAGGCTGGAGAAGGTGGCGGACACCGACAGCACCGTCCTAATCTACGGCGAGAGCGGCACGGGAAAGGAGCTCGTCGCTCGCGCCCTCCACGCGAACAGCCGCCGCCGCGGCAAGCCGTTCGTGGCGGTGAGCTGCGGGGCGATCCCCGAGTCGCTGCTGGAGTCCGAGCTCTTCGGGCACGTGAAAGGCGCCTTCACCGGGGCGGTCGCCGGCAAGGACGGCCTCTTCAAGGCGGCCGACGGCGGCACGATCTTCCTCGACGAGGTCGGCGCCACGAGCCCCGCGATCCAGACGAGCCTCCTGCGGGTCCTTCAGGAGCGGGAGGTGAAGCCCGTCGGCGCGACGAGGAATATCAGGGTGGATGTCCGCGTGATCGCGGCCTCCAACGAGCGCCTGGAGAGGATGATCTCGCGCGGCGCGTTCAGGGAGGACCTCTACTACCGGCTGAGCGTGATCCCCATCGACCTCCCGCCCCTTCGGGACCGGAGGGACGATATCCCGCTCCTCGTCGATCATTTCATGCGCAAGGCCCTCGCCAAGCGGGGGGAGGGGCGCGAGGTGAAGATGAGCTCCGAGGTGTTGAAGCTTCTCACGGACTACGACTGGCCGGGGAACGTCCGCGAACTCGAGAACGCCATCGAGAGGATCGTGGCCCTGAGCGACGGCGGGTTGGTTATGCGGGAACACCTCCCGGAGAAGATCCTCGTGACCGGCGAGGCGAACGGCGCGCCCGTCGCGACGAACCTGAGGGCGGTCGTCCAGGAGAAGGAGCGGGCCCACATCCGGAGGGTGCTCATGGAGACGAAGGGCGACAAGAAGGCCGCGGCGAAGCTCATGGGGATAGACCTCGCGACGCTCTACCGGAAGATGGAACGATCCCGCGCCTCCTGAGGCGCGGCGCCACAGCCGCCCGGCTGCGCCGGGGGCCGTTCCCGCAAGGGGGCGCCCCGGTCCTCCGAGGCGTATCTCGGCCCTGAGGGGGCGGGGTACCGCGGGCGCGCTGGGGGGCTTATCGACCGGCGGCCGGCCGGCTGTTTTTCGCAAGTCTCTCCAGGTTCGCCCGCGCCTTCCGGTTCCCGGGATCCATGGCCAGGGCTTTTTCCCAGAACTCCTTCGCGCGCCGTGTGTCGCCGCGCCTCGCCAGGATCGCGCCGGCGTTGAGATACAGATCCGCGTCCGCGGGCCCGATGTCGATCGCGCGCAGGTAGAGCCGAAGCGCCTCGTCCGTCTCGCCGAGCGCGTCGCGGCAGACGGCCAGGTTGCGCGTCGAGGAGTAGGAGCCGGGCGTGAGGGCGAGCGCCCGGCTGAAACAGTCGGCCGCACCCCGGGGGTCGCCTCCCTCGAACAGCAGGACACCCTTCTCCGCCTGCGCGTCCGGGTCGCGCGGGAGAACCGCGCAGGCGAGATCCAGCTCGTCCAGCGCCTCAGCGCGCCGCCCGAGTTTCCCGAGGATCCTTCCCTGCTCGAGATAGAGCGCCTGCCGCGCGTACGTCCTCCGCGACTCGCGCATCTCCTCGATCGCCGCCTCGTAATCCCCCCGCGCGGAGAAGCAGAGCCCCCTGAAGAACCTGGCGCATCCGTGGTGCGGCTGCCAGCCCGCGGCGCGCGCCAGTTCCACGGAAGCGGGGCCGGTCTTCCCGTCCTGGAATAGCCCGAAGCCCCGCGCGTAGTGCAGCTCGGCCAGGAGGGAAAAGGAGATGAAACCGATGGAGAGAAGCATTACCGGACCCATCGCGATGCCCGCCGCCACCCGCTCGACGCGGCGCTCGAGCCGGAGCGCTGCGCCCCGCCCGCCGCCGGCCTCAAGCGCTCCGCAGAGGGCGAAGAAAACGGCCGCGGAGGGCCAGAGCCGGAACGGGAACGCGACCGCGGCCTCCGCGAGCAGCGCTACGCACCCCGCCCACGCGCCCGCGCGTATCCATTCCGGGCGCGCGTCCCCGGGGACCGACCGCCTCAGCGGCGCCACCATCGCCGCGAGCATCCAGAGGAAGAGGGCGAGACCCGCGATCCCGGTTTCTATCAGGACCTCGAGGTAGTCGTTGTGGACGAAATCTATGCCGCCCTCGGCGATGGACGCGGCCGCGGCGTGAGACGGCTCGGCCAGGAACTCGGCCTGCCGCGGGAGGTAGAGGAGCTTGAACGAGCCGGGGCCGCTCCCGGCCAGGGGGCGCCGCGCGGCCATGCGGAGGCCGATTCTCCAGACCATCAGGCGCCAAGCCGTTCCGCCCTGCCCCGCCCCGGAAAGCTCGGCGAACTTCCTGACGGTCAGGGTGTCGTAGCGGTTGAGCGGGGAGGGGAGGGAGAGGAGGAGGGCCATGGCCGCCGCCGATAGGGCGAGGGCGACGAGGCGCGGCCGCGCGATCCTCGCGCGCGAGAAGAGAAGCCCCGCGATCGTCCCGGCCAGGAGCGCCGCCAGGCCCCCGCGGGCCCGCGTGAGCAGGATCGCGGCCGTGCCGAGCAGCGACACCGCCCCGCACGCCGCCGCCCTCCTCCCGTCCCCGGGGCATAGCCAGCCCCAGTAGGCAAGCGGCAGGGAGACGGCCAGAAGGGAGGCGACATAGTTGGGGTTGCCCAGCGTGGCGTAGACGCTCCCGCCCCCCCCTCTGAACGCGGACGGATCCAGGCCGTAATATTGCGCGATCGAATGGAGGGAGACGACGGCGGCGGGGGCGAGGGCCGAGAAGGCTAGGGCGCGAGCCCGCGCCGGGCCCCGGAGCGAGTCGGCGGCGGCGATATAGATCATCCCGTAGCATGCCCACCGGAGCGCCTCTTTCCATCCCTCGTGGAAGCTCGGCGCCCGGAAGAGGGTCGCGCAATTCCAGCCGATAAAAAGAAGGACCGGAACAGTCCCGGGGCGCGGGAGTAGGAGTTCTCCCCCAAGCGCGAGGTCCGCGACGCAGAGCGCGAGAAGGAGAGTCGAGAGGATCTCGACCAGATAACGCTTCGGAAAAAGGAAGGCGTCCGGGAAGGAGATCCCGAGGAGGCGGGGCTCTAGATAGAGGAGCGGGAGGGCGAAGATAAGGGAGAGTACGATACGAGATCTCAGTCGGCCGAGGCGTCCGTCGTTCATGGGGCCATTATATCAGTTTGCCGTGACGCGCAGGAACGGGAATGGCCGAAGGGGCGGCGGGAGGAAGACCGCGCGGCGATAAGATGGAGAGGCGGGCGACACTCAGCTCCTTGCCATGGAATGCCCGGGCCTCTTGCAAAGGGCCCTTGAATACTGTATACATAACTTCGGCGGGTGGATCGGCCCCGCGAGAAGGATATGCAGCGATGCGAATTGCCCGAAGCCGCGAGGCGGTCGAAATTCCACTGGTGAGATATATCCAGTTCCGCCGCAGCTAGATGATGGGTACAAATATTTTCATCCTTCGAGGCATGGTTTGTGCTTGTCACTCTTGCCGGGGTTTTGTGTCGCGCGTTCTCTTGCAAAGGAAAGATCATGAATAAAAAGGGGTTTTCCCTGACCCATCTTCTACAGTTTCGAGGGGTATGATGCCCTGGAACCCGCGTAAAACCTGGATTCCTGGTCGGCATTCCCCCAAATGTGCATACAAATAATCGCGGGGCAGTGCGATTATATCTTGCGTT
>CALLYX010000234.1 GCA_937858775.1 uncultured bacterium
CCGGAGGCCGCGCGCTCGGGAGGGCGGAGCGCGGCCGCCATCATCGAGAACCTGAAACAGAGAGCGCCGGCGACGATGACAGCCGGCAGAATCCTCTTCATCCCTTCCCCCCCGCGGATGCGGAAATGGGCAGGGCGCCCGACGGCGCCCTGCCCATCCGGGCATTCAGCGCGCGGAGATCCCGGCGGCGTCAGGGGTTCGCTTTCCGGAACTCCTCCAGGAACGCCGTCAGGGCCTTGACCCCCTTGAGCGTCATGGCGTTGTAGATCGAGGCGCGCATTCCGCCCATGGTCCGGTATCCCTTCAGGCCGATCAGATTCCGCGCCTTGGCCTCCGCGACGCACTTCTCGTCGAGCGCCTCGCTCGGGAGCTTGAACGTCACGTTCATGTGGGAGCGGTCCCCCTTCTGCGACACGCGCGGCGTGTAATAGCCGCCGGAGCCGTCGAGCGTCTTGTAGAGCAGGTTCGCCTTCCTCCGGTTGAGCCTCTCGATGTACGGCACGCCGCCCTTCTCCTTGAGATCGCGGAGGGCGAGGAGGGAGAGGTATATGGCGAAGCATGGCGGGGTGTTGTGCATCGACCCCTTGTCCACGTGCGTCCCGTAAGAGACCATCGTCGGGAGCTTCTTAGCGCGCGCGCGCGCCACCATGTCCTCCCTCACGATCACCACCGCCACGCCGGCGGGGCCTAGGTTTTTCTGCGCCCCCGCGTAGAGGAGCGCGACCCTGGACCAGTCGATCGGATGGCTGAGGAAGTCGGATGAGGCGTCCACCACGAGCGGCACCTGGCCCGGGTCCGGGAAGTCGTGCCACTCGGTTCCGCTGATCGTCTCGTTGGATGTGATATGCAGGTAAGACGCGTTAGGGTCGACCTGGAAATCGCGCGGGATGTAGTCGTACCCCTCCGCCGACGAGGCGGCGACGGTCACGTCCCCGAAAAACCTGGCTTCCTTGATGGCGGCCTTGGCCCACGAACCGGTGTCGACATACGCGGGGGGCTTCCCTTCGATGCGCAGGTTCCACGGCACGTGGAAGAACTGCGTGGAGGCGCCGCCGTGAAGCCAGAGGACGTGAAACTCGGGCGGCAGGGCGTAAAGCTCCTTGATGAGGGACGTCGCCTCGTCGATCACCGATTGAAAGTCCTTCGACCGGTGGCTGATTTCGCAGACCGACATGCCGCTCCCCCGGAAGTCAAGCAGCTCCCTCTTCGCCTCCTTGAGCGCCTTCAGCGGGAGCGTCGCAGGCCCCGCGTAGAAGTTGAACACCCGCTTTCCCATATCGACACCTCCTTCTTGGCGCGCACGCGCCTGCAACCGACGTAGGGGCGTATGATACTACTTTTCGGAGGCGGCTGTCCACCCCGAGTTGCCTGCCGGTCCCCCCGCGCCCGCGCGGGGCCGAATAAGGTTGACGGACGGGCGCCCCTCGCCTATTATGGGGCCCCATCACCACCACGGAGGAGATTGCGTCATGGCGGGGATTTATCCGTTCAGGGGTTACCGCTACAACCGGGAGAAGGTCGCGGACGTGGGCCTCGTCTTCGCCGAGCCGTACGACAAGATCACCCCGGAGCTCCAGGAGAAGTACTACCGGCGGCACCCGTACAACATCGTTCGCTTCTCCAAGGGGAAGACCACGCCGCAGGACACCCCGGCCGACAACCAGTACACGCGCGCCCGCGCCTTCCTCGACCGGTGCATCGCCGAGAATATCCTCGTCCGCGACGCGCGGGAGGCGATCTATCCGTACGAACAGGAGTATTCGTTCGGAGGGGGGCCCGTGAAGACGCGCCGCGGCTTTATCGCGCTCGGAGGGCTGGAGGAGTTCGGGGAGGGGGGGGTCATGCCGCACGAGCGCACCCTCGCCGGCCCGAAGGCGGACCGGCTCAACCTGATGCGCGCCACCGCCGCCCAGACGGGCCTCATCTTCATGCTCTACCCCGATCCTGCCGGGGCGGTCATGGACGCGCTCTCCGCGGCGGCCCTTGGGCCGCCAGAGATCGAGGCGCGCGACGACGACGGCGTGATCCACCGCGTCCGCGTGATCGACGACCCGTCCGTCCACAGGACCGTGCAGGCGCTCATGGCGGATAAGACGCTCTTCATCGCCGACGGGCACCACCGCTACGAGACGGCCCTGAACTACCGGCGGGAGATGCGGGAGAGGGGGGTGCGCTGCTCCCCCGGGAACGAGAACTACGACACGCACATCATGGCGTTCATCGCGATGGAGGACCCGGGCCTGACGATCCTTCCCACGCACCGCCTCCTGCACCACCTGCCCGCCGGGCAGGCGGCGGCGCTTCCCGAGCTGCTGAAGCGGTTCTTCGCGGTGGAACGCCGCCGGGGCCTGGATGAGATGCTTGCCGGGATGGCGGCTGACCGCGCAGGCGAGCACCGCTTCGGCCTATACCTCGGCGGCGAGTTCGCCGTTCTCGCGCTCAAGGACGAGGCCGCGGTCACCGCCCTGATGCGGAAAGACGCCTCGGCCGACTGGAAACGGCTGGACGTGAGCGTCATCCACACGGTCCTCGAGGCGCTGCTGGGAATCGATCGGAAGCGGCTCGAGGATGAGGCGCACGTCGCCTACGATCGGTACGCGGATGCCGCCGTCCGCGCGGTGGACGGCGGCGCATTCCAGGCGGCGGTCTTCCTGAACCCCACAAGGGCCCCGGAGGTCGCGAAGATAGCGGGGAATGGGGAAAGGATGCCGCAGAAATCCACCGATTTTTACCCGAAGCTCTACACAGGCCTGGTGGTCAACGCGCTCAATATTCCGGCGGGCGCGCGCTGACCGCCCACGACAGAGGAGGGGCTCCATGAAGAGGGTATTGATCTGCGACCCGGTCGCCAAGGAGGCTGTGGCGATCCTCAGTAACGCGGGGATCGCGGTGGACGAGAAATCCGGCCTCAAGGAGCCGGACCTCGTCTCGTGCATCGGCGATTACGACGGCGTGATCGTTCGCAGCGCCACGAAGATCACCCGCCCGGTCATCGAGGCCGGGAAGAGGCTCAAGGTCATCGCGCGCGGGGGCGTCGGGCTCGACAACATCGATGTCGCCTGCGCGAAGGAGCGCGGGATCCCGGTCGTCAACACCCCACACGCGTCCTCCATCTCCGTCGCCGAGCTGGCGATCGGATTGATCTTCGCCGTCGCCCGCGCCATCCCGGCGGCGGACGCCTCCATCAAGGCCGGGAAGTGGGAGAAGAAGAAGTTCATGGGGTCCGAGCTCTACGGTAAGAAGATCGGGGTCATCGGGATCGGCCGCATCGGGCAGGAGATCGCCGTCCGCGCCCTCGGCCTGGGGATGAAGGTCACCACATGCGCCCGGACCCGCCGCTGCGCCCCGATCGTCCAGGCCCCCCTGATGGAGGCGTGCGACCTGGACGCCCTCCTAAGGGAGTCCGACATCATCACCCTGCACATCCCCAAGACGAAGGAGTCGACGCACCTCATCGGGGAGAAGCAGTTCGCCATGATGAAGAAGGGCGTCATCATCATCAACTGCGCGCGCGGCGGGGTCGTGGACGAAAAGGCCCTCTACGAGGCGCTCCAGAGCGGTAAGGTGCGCGGCGCCGCCCTCGACGTCTTCGAGATCGAGCCCCCCGCGCCCGACAACCCCCTTCTGAAACTCGAGAACGTGGTCGCCACGCCGCACATCGGCGCCTCCACCGTCGAGGGTCAGTTCCGCGTCGGCACGGAGGTCGCGGCCCTCGTTGTCGACAAGCTCAAGTGACGCGGCGGAGACGGAAAGGGGCCCGCATGAAGAAGCCGCAGGGTCGCACGGGTGGAGAGGGGCCGCTGGAGATGGCCCTCAAGCAGCTCGGCATCGTCGCCGGGAAGCTGGGGCTGAGCCCCGATATCCACGAGAAGCTGAAGCACCCGCAGAGGACGTTGATCGTGTCCGTGCCGGTCCGGATGGACAACGGCCGCCTGAAGGTCTTCACCGGCTACCGGGTCCAGCACAGCATGGAGCGCGGCCCGTGCAAGGGCGGGATCCGGTACCACCCGGCGGTCGACCTCGACGAGATAGCGGCGCTCGCCATGCTGATGACGTGGAAGTGCGCGCTGGTGAACATCCCGTACGGCGGGGCGAAGGGCGGCGTGGTGTGCGACCCGTCGAAGATGTCCGATGGCGAGATCGAGCGTCTGACGCGGCGCTACGCCAGCGAGATAGCGATCATAATCGGCCCCGACAAGGACATCCCCGCCCCCGACATGAACACCAACCCGAGGGTTATGGGCTGGATCATGGACACCTACAGCATGAACCACGGCCACTCCGTCCCGGGGGTGGTGACGGGGAAGCCGCTCTGCCTCGGCGGGTCCAAGGGGCGGCTGGAGGCTACCGCGCGCGGGGTGTTCTACGTCACCGAGCAGGTCTGCGGCTATAAAGGGATGGAGCTGAGCGGCTCCACCTTCGCGATTCAGGGGTTCGGAAACGTCGGCTCGAACTCGGCGCGCATCATCCACGAGCACGGCGGCACGATCGTGGCGGCGAGCGACGTGACCGGGGGGGTGCACAACCCCGCGGGGCTCGACATCCAGGGGCTCCTAGCCCACGTCGCGAGGACCGGGGCGGTGAGGGGGTTCGAGGGCGGGAAGGCGGTCACGAACGCCCGGCTCCTGGAGACCGAGTGCGACATCCTCATCCCGGCGGCGCTCGAGGGGCAGATCACGGCGCGGAACGCCCCGAGGGTGAAGGCGAAGATAGTCGTCGAGGCCGCCAACGCGCCGACCACCACGGACGCCGACGGCATCCTCTCCAAGCGCGGAGTCCTCGTGGTGCCGGACATCCTCGCCAACGCGGGCGGCGTCACCGTCTCCTACTTCGAGTGGGTCCAGAGCCTCCAGGAATACTTCTGGAGCGAGGAGGAGGTGAACGAGAGGCTCCGCAGGATAATGACCGGGGCGTTCGCGGAGACGGCGGCGATGATGGAGAGGCACCGTGTCGACATGCGCACCGCCGCGATGATGCTCGGCGTCAGCAGGGTTGCCGAGGCCGCGGGATACAGGGGGTTGTGGCCGTAGGCGGCGCCGCGGGGGGTCAGAGCGTCCTTATCTCCGCCTCCATCGTCCCCGTCTCCAGGAGCGCGACGGTGCTGCGGCCCGTGATCCACCCGCCGCACTCGCCGGGGTTGACCACCAGCGTCCGCCCGGTCCTCCTGACCACCGCCTCGTGCGTGTGGCCGTAGACGATGGCGTCATACGCCCCGCTCGCCTCGATCGCCTCAAGCGCGTCGGGGGCATGCATTAGGAGCATCCTCCTGCCCCCGGCCTCAAACCCCCACGCCCCCGGGTGGATATCCGCGAACGGGGCGAACCTCTTCTCCAGGAAGGGCCGGTCGCCGTCGTTGTTCCCGAAGACGGCGATCATCCGCATCTCGAGCCTCGCGAACTCCTTCGCCGTGATCGGCGAGATGATGTCGCCCGCGTGGAGCACCAGCCCCGCGCACTCCCTGTTGAAGAGATCGACCGCCCTCTTGATCATGGGCATATTCTCGTGCGAATCCGCCATCAGCCCTATCCTCACCGCCCCCCCTCCCCCCGGCCCCTCCGCGGCCGGCGCCCTTGCGTTTCCACCGGCCTTAGTATATCATCTGTCACCGCATGCCGGAGGATCATTCCCGTGGCCAACAACCAGACGACAGCGTGGCAGATGGCCCTCGATCAGCTCGACGGGGCGGCCAGGATTCTCAATCTCGACCCGTACATCCACGAGCGGCTTCGCCACTCCCAGCGCGAACTGACCGTCTCGATCCCGATGCGGATGGACGACGGGAGCCCGCGCGTCTTCACGGGCTACCGCGTGCAGCACAATCTAATCCGCGGGCCCGCGAAGGGGGGGATTCGTTACCACCCCGCTGTCGACCTCGACGAGATCAGGGCGCTCGCCATGTGGATGACGTGGAAGTGCGCCGTGGTGAACCTCCCGTACGGCGGGGCGAAGGGCGGGGTGATCTGCGACCCGAAGGCGATGTCGCCGCGTGAGATCGAGCACCTGACGCGCCGCTACGCGACGGAGATCGAGTTCTTCATCGGCCCCGACAAGGATATCCCGGCCCCCGACGTCTACACCGACGAGCAGGTCATGGCCTGGTTCATGGACACCATCAGTATGACCGAGGGGTGGAGCGCCATAAGCTCCGTGACCGGCAAGCCGGTCGAGATCGGCGGGTCGCTCGGACGCCGCGAGGCGACCGGGCGGGGGGTGATGTTCGCCGCAGTCGAGGCGCTTCGCTACGCCGGCATCCCGACGGCGGGGGCGCGCGTTGCGGTCCAGGGGTTCGGCAACGCGGGCTCCGTCTCGGCGCTGCTCCTCCACGACGCCGACGCCACGATCGTCGCCGTCTCCGACTCGAAAGGCGGGGTGTACAACGCCAAGGGGCTCGACCCCCACGCCGTCCTCGCCCACAAGCGCATGGCGGGCACCGTCGCCGGCTTCAACGGGGCCGACCCGATCACCAACGCCGAGCTGCTGGAGGCCGACTGCGACCTCCTCGTCCCCGCGGCCCTCGAGAAACAGATCACCGCCGCGAACGCCCCGCGCGTGAAGGCGAAGGTCGTCGTGGAGGCGGCCAACGGCCCGACCACACCCGAGGCGGACAGGATCCTCCGCGACCGCGGGGTCTTCCTGGTCCCGGACATCCTGGCCAACGCGGGCGGGGTCACCGTCTCCTACTTCGAGTGGGTGCAGAACCTGCAGGCCTATTTCTGGAGCGAGGCGGAGGTGAACGAAAGGCTCCGCGCCGTCATGGGCTCGGCCTTCGACGCGGTGCTGCGCACCGCCGAGAGGCACCGCATCGACATGCGCACGGCGGCGCTCGTCCTCGCCGTGGGAAAGGTCGGCAACGCGATGCGGATCCGCGGGCTGTGGCCGTGATCCGCCGGGGTCCCCGATGAAGAAAACGCCCAGCCGCCGCGCCGCGGCGGCAGACCGTCGTTTCCGTGCGCTCCTCTCCTCGCTGCGGGGGCAAAAGGGCGCCCTGATCCCTCTCCTCCAGGGCGCCCAGGAGATCTACGGCTACCTCCCCGTGGGGGCGATGCGGCGCATCGCCAGGGCCCTCCGCCTCTCCCCCTCCGAGGTATTCGGCGTGGCGACGTTCTACGGCCAGTTCCGCCTGAAGCCGGTCGGGAGAAACATCGTCACCGTCTGCCACGGCACCGCGTGCCACGTGGCGGGGGCGGAGCGGATCTCCGAGGCGCTGGGCCGGGCACTGGGCGTCTCCCCCGGGGAGACGACGGGCGACGGGGCGTTCACCCTTCGCGAGGCGGCGTGCCTGGGCTGCTGCTCGCTATCCCCCGTCGTCATGGTAAACGCAACCGTCCACGGGAAGCTCACCGCCGCTTCGGTCCCGGGGATACTCAAACGGTACAGATGAAGACCGGTCGACGCCGCTTCACCGTCACTATCGGACTCGGCTCCTGCGGCGTCGCCGCGGGCGCCGAGGGCGTCGCGGAGGCGTTCCGCGCCGAGGCCAGGGGGCGCGGGCTGGCCGTCGCCGTGAAGGGCACCGGCTGCATCGGGATCTGCCACCGCGAGGTCCTCGCGGAGGTTTCCGCGGAGGGGGGGCGGCCCGTGCTCTACGGGGACCTGACCCCCGCCCGCGTACGCCGCATCGCGGAGGAGCACCTCGCCGGCGGCGTACCGGTTGGCGAATGGCTGCTCGCCGGCGAGGGGGAGGATATCTCCTCCCTTCCGTATTTCGCGAAACAGAGGAGGATCGTGCTCGGGAAGTGCGGCTTGATAGACCCTGAGGAGATAGGCGACTACATCGGGCGCGGCGGCTACGCCGCCCTCTCCTCCGTCCTTGACGGCGCCTCCCCGGACGACGTCATACGCGCGGTGACCGAGTCGGGCCTTCGCGGCAGGGGCGGCGCCGGCTTCCCGACGGGAAGGAAGTGGCGCATCGCCAGGGACGCCCCCGGGGGGGAGAAGTACCTGATCTGCAACGCGGACGAGGGGGATCCGGGCGCGTTCATGGACCGGAGCGTCCTGGAGAGCGACCCGCACGCGGTTCTGGAGGGGATGGCGATCGCCGGATACGCCGTCGGCGCGTCGCGCGGCATCATCTACGTGCGCGCCGAGTATCCGCTGGCCGTGAAGCGGCTCGGGATAGCCGTCCGCCAGGCGGCGGCGCGCCGCCTTCTCGGAAGGCGGATCATGGGGGGCCGCTTCGACTTCTCCGTGTCCATCATGCACGGCGCCGGGGCGTTCGTCTGCGGGGAGGAGACCGCCCTCATAAAATCCATACAGGGCGAGCGCGGCATGCCGCGCCTCCGCCCCCCCTTCCCCCCCTCCAGGGGGCTCTGGGGAAGGCCGACATGCATCAACAACGTCGAAACCCTCGCATCGGTCCCGTGGATCGTCTCCCGCGGCGCCGCGGCCTACGCCTCCATCGGCACCCCCGGGAGCAGGGGCACGAAGGTCTTCGCACTCGCTGGGAAGATCGCGCGGGGGGGCCTGGTCGAGGTCCCCATGGGGACCACCCTCGGGGAGATCATATTCGATATCGGAGGCGGATCCGCGACCGGCCTCCCCGTAAAGGCGGCGCAGATCGGCGGCCCATCCGGCGGCTGTCTCCCAGCCGCCCTCTTCGACACCCCGGTGGATTACGAATCCCTTCAGAAGAGCGGCGCGATCATGGGTTCGGGGGGGTTGATAGTGCTGGACGATTCGAGCTGCATGGTGGACATCGCCCGCTACTTCCTCGCCTTCACGCAGGCCGAGTCGTGCGGGAAATGCACCTTCTGCCGGATCGGGACGAAGCGGATGCTCGAGATACTTGAGCGCATAACCGCGGGGAAAGGGCGGATGGAGGACCTCGACCTCCTCGAGGAGCTGGCGGGGAAGATCAAGATCGCCTCGCTCTGCGGGCTGGGCCAGACCGCCCCGAACCCCGTCCTCACGACGCTCCGCTTCTTCCGCGGCGAGTACGAGGCGCACATCCGCGACCGGCGCTGCCCGGCGCGGAAGTGCAAGGCCCTCTTCGCCTACTCCATCTCACCCGGGGCGTGCGTCGGATGCGGGGCATGCGTGCGGGTCTGCCCGACGAAGGCGATCACGGGCGAGCCGAAAAAGCCGCACCGCCTCGACCCCCTGCAATGCACGCGCTGCGGGCTCTGCGTCGAGGCGTGCCGATTCGGGGCGATCACGGCGGGGTGACGGAAACGGGTTCCGGGGCCCGTGTTCCGTTTCAGATATCCGGACGGATGGGACGGGGGCGGCGCGGCCATGCGGCTGACGATAGACGGAAAAGGGGTGGAGGCGCGCAAGGGGGAGACGATACTCTCGGCGGCGCGGCGGGCCGGGATCGCCGTCCCCACGCTCTGCCACGACGGCAAGCTCGAGCCGTACGCCGCCTGTTGGATCTGCGCGGTGAAGGTGGACGGGGACCGCAGGCTCCGCCCCGCCTGTTCCACGCTCGCCGCCGACGGCATGCGGGTCATCACGATCGACGACGATATCCGCGCCGCCCGGCGCCTCTGCCTCGAACTCCTCCTATCCGACCATTGCGGCGAATGCGTCCCGCCGTGCCGCCTCGCGTGCCCGTCCGGCTGCGACGCGCGGGGGTATCTCCGCCTCATCCTCGAAAAGCAGTACGCGGACGCCCTCGCCCTCATCCGCGAGACCGTCCCGCTCCCGGCGACGATCGGGAGGATATGCCCCCACCCGTGCGAGGAGGCGTGCCGCCGGGGCGCCGTCGACGAGCCGGTCTCGATCTGCGCGTTGAAGCGATTTGCGGCGGATAAGGCCGGCGGCGGGCCGCCCCCGGCGACGAAACCTCCCACCGGGAAACGCGTCGCTGTCGTGGGCTCGGGCCCCGCGGGGCTCTCCGCGGCCTGGTTCCTCTCGCTGGAGGGGCACGCCGTCACCGTCTTTGAGGCGAGGGAGAAGGCGGGGGGGATGCTCCGCTACGGCATACCGGAGTACCGCCTCCCGAAGGCCGTTCTCGATGCCGAGATCGACGTGATCCGCTCCCTCGGCGTGGAGATCAGATGCGGGCAGGGGATCGGGCCCGCCCGCCCCGCGACGGGGCTTCTCGGGGAGGGATACCACGCCATCCTCATCGCCGCGGGGGCGCAGCGGCCCCGTTTCATGGGGATCGAAGGCGAGGACCTCCCCCGTGTCCTCGGAGGGATCGATTTTCTCGCGGCGGTGGCCTCCGGCGGGAGGCCGTCCCTGGGGGCCGATGTCGCCGTGGTCGGGGGGGGCGACACGGCGATCGACGCGGCGAGGAGCGCGCTGCGTCTCGGGGCGGAGAGGGTGACGGTCGTCTACAGGCGCTCCCGCGAGGAGATGCCCGCAACGCCGGCGGAGATCTCCGCCGCCGAGGAGGAGGGGATCGAGATCCGGTTCCTCACCCTCCCGGCGGCGATCGCCCCCGAGGGCGGCCGCCTGCGGCTATTCTGCACGAAGATGGCGCTCGGCGCCCCGGACGAGAGCGGCCGGCGGAGGCCTGTCCCGGTCGATGGGAGCCGGCACGCGATCGCGTGCGACACCGTCATCATGGCGGTAGGGCAATCGGTCGACACCGCCGTGCTCGACGGTTCCGGTGTCACGCCGGGCAAGGGCGGCGTCGTGCCGGCCGCGGCCGGGACGTTCGAGGCCGGCCCGCCCGGCGTCTTCGCCGCCGGCGACTGCGTCACGGGCCCCGACATCGCCATCGCGGCCGTCGCGGCCGGAAAGGGCGCGGCGCACTCGATCGACGCGTGGCTCCGCACGGGCATCGCCTCGCCCGCCGCTCCCCTCCTCAGCCCGGCGAGGAGGAGGAACGAGGAGATCGACCCCGGGGAGTACGAGGGGGAGGAGAGGCTCCCGCGGCTTGCCGCCTGCCATTTGCCCGCCGCCGCGCGCGCGCGCGGCTTCGACGAGGTCGAGGGCACGCCGGACGAGGAGGGGGCGCTTCGCGAGGCGTACCGCTGCTTGGAGTGCGGCTGCGACAAGGCCGACGACTGCGCCTTGCGCGACCTCGCCGTCGAATACGGCGTCGGAGAGAACCGTTTCGGTTCGCCGCGGAAACGCTGGAAGATCGACGACCGGCACCCATGGATAATCCGCGACCCGGACAAGTGCATCAAGTGCGCCCGCTGCATCCGCGTATGCCACGAGGTGCAGGGGATCTCGGCCTGGTGCTACGTCGGGAGGGGGCTCGGCATGCAGGTCGCCCCCCCGTTCGGCCTCCCGCTCCAGGATACGGATTGCGAATCGTGCGGGCAATGCGTGACGGCGTGCCCCACCGGCGCCCTGGTCGCGAGGAGCGCCGTCCCGCGGCCCCTCCCTCGGGGGGGGGCCGCCGTTGAAACGACTTGCGGGCAGTGCGGCGACGGCTGCCGTGTGCTCATCTCCACCGCCGGGAACCGCCTCGGCTCCGTCGCCCCGGCCGGGAACGGCAACCTGTGCGAGAAGGGGAGGTTCGGCTGCGGATGGCTCGGGGAGGCCGGGCGGATCATAGCCCCCGCCGTGCGCCGCGGCGGGTCGTTCGTCCCGACGCGATGGGGGGATGCCGCCGAGGCGGTCCGAAAGGGCGTCGAGGGGGTGGGGCCGCGGCGGATCGCGGTCTTCGTCTCCCCGCAGCTCACGGACGAGGAGGCGCTGGAGGCGCAGCGCGTGGCCCGGGCGATCCTCGGGACGAACACCATCCATCCGGCGTCTGGAAACGCCTTCTCCGCCCGGGAGCTCCGCGCGTTCGGTCGTATCGTCTCCCCGTCGCGCGCTGAAGACGCGGCGGGGAGCGACGCTGTCGCCGTGATCGGCACAGGGGTGGCCGATTCCAACCGCGTCGCCGCCCTTTCGGTGATCGCGGCGGCGCGCGCGGGTGCGCGCGTTCTCCTAATCGGGAGGGGGCGGACGAAGCTCGACCGGGTCTCGACGCAGGCGATCGGAGCCTCGCCGGACGACGTCGCAGCGTACGGGAAGCGCCTCGCCTCCTTCCTGCGCGCGGCGCGCCGGCCCGCGGTGCTTCTCTGCCGAGACAGCGTCTCCGGGGAGACCCTGCTG
>CALLYX010000235.1 GCA_937858775.1 uncultured bacterium
CCGCCGGGCACCTCATCGAGTCCCTCCTCTCGGGGAGGCCGTGGGATTCGCATTTCGCGGCCAACTGGACCACCACATTCTACGTGGGCGCGGCGGGCGTCGTGCTCGCGCTCTACTCGCTCGCCTTCTCCCCCCGGAGAAAGCTCGCGTTCCTCCTGGCCGCCGTCGCGGCCGCGGGCGTAGCGTTGGCGCTGGGGGCACAGACGCCGGCCTACCGTCTTTTCTACTCGTGGGTCCCCGGCGCCACGCGCTTCCACGCGCCGGCTAGATTCCTCTGGCTTCTTCCCGTAACCCTCTCCCTCTTGGCGGGTCTGGGAATGGAGAGGCTCGCGTCGGGTCCGCGGGGCGCCGGCGACCGCCTCTTCTTCGCCGCTGTCCTCTGCGCCGTGCTCGCCCTCCGCTTCGGCCGGGTGTGGGGCGTCCGGCCGTTCTCCGCCGTCCCGGTTTCGCTCTCCGCCGTGCGCGCGCTCGCGCCCGCCGCCTTGGCCGTCGCCGCCGTCGCCTTCGCCCGGCTCGCGGGGCGGCTTGGGGGGGGCGCGGCGGCCGCCCTCCTCGGCGCGCTCGCCGTCGCTGAGGCGACTGCGGGCTTCGCCTATCTCTCCTTCATCGACTTCGCCGCGAAGTATTCCACCCCGCCGGCTGCCGCCTTCCTCAGGGCGCGCGCCGGGCTCTCCCGCTTCTTCGCCTACAATCCGCGACTCAACAACTACACCGCCGCCTTTCCGGGCCCCGATGCCGTCCCGATGCTGTACCCCGAGCTGTCGAACTACTTCGGCCTCTACGACGTCCAGGGCCGCGGGCCGCTCCGGCTGGAGCGCTACGACTCCCTTATCAAGGGGATCAACAGGCGGCACGAGATGTTTCGCGAGCGCGGCGCCTACCACGCAATCGTCAGGAACATCCTCTCTCCGGCCGTGGATCTCCTCGGCGTCCGCTACATCGTATGCAAGGGGGAGCTCGACACGCCCCTGGAGGTGATCTACGAGGACGCCCTGGAGATCCATGCGGGGCCGGGAAAGCCGGCCAGCGTGGAGGCGGGCCGCCCCGTACTGGCGTCGGCGGTCGTCCTCGACTCGTTCCTGGAGGGGGCCCGCGGGGCGGCCCAGGGGGAGGTGGTGGCGCAGCTTGTCCTCCGATCGAACGGGGACGAGGCGGCGGTCCTACCCGTCAGGGCCGGCGTTGACACGGCGGAGGTGTTCGCGTCGCCCGGGCGGGGCGGCCGGGCCGCGGCGCGGCACGCGCGCCCACTCCCCAAGGACACGTGGGAGGAGGGCGACTGGAACGGGAACCGCCT
The DNA here is from genome assembly GCA_937858775.1 of uncultured bacterium. Classification (GTDB taxonomy): domain Bacteria; phylum Auribacterota; class Tritonobacteria; order UBA1439; family UBA1439; genus UBA1439. The sequence goes on from CALLYX010000235.1 coordinate 1,295, forward strand.
CGAGGGGGCGCGCTTCAGGGGCGTTTTCGAACTGGAGAAGCCGGTCGGCTTCGACTCGGTGACGATACGCTACCTCCGCAGCGGAGGGATGCTGGCCGTCAACGGCGTCCTTTTCAGCCCGGCCGGGCGGGAGGAGCTGCGCGAACGGATGCGCAGGCGGTTCACGCCGGTGTTCAGGGACCCGGCGCACGGGATAGTCGTATACGAGAACGCGGACGCCCTCCCGCGCGCCTTCCTCGCGCCCTCGGCGGTCGCGGCCGGAAGTCCTCTCGATGCGCTCGAGCTGGTCCTCGGCGGCGCGGATCTCTCCCGCACCGTGGTCCTGGAGGAGCCCCCGCCGCCGATGGGTGATGGGGGCGGGGAGGGGGGGGCGGGGGAGGCGGAGATCGTGGACTGCCGGCCCGGGAGGGTCGAGATCCGCGCACGCGCCCGGGCGCGTTGCATGCTCTTCCTGAGCGACATCTGGTATCCCGGCTGGGAGGCGTCCGTCGACGGCGAGCCCGCCAAGGTGTACCGGGCGGACTACGCCTTCAGGGCGGTCCATCTCCAGCCGGGCGAGCACCGCGTGGTCATGCGGTTCAGGCCGAAATCGCTCGCGATCGGCGGCGCGCTGAGCCTGCTCTCCCTCGCGGCCATCGCGGCGGTGTGCTTCCGGGGAGGGAGGAAGGCCTCGCCATTCCGGGGCGGCGGCCGCCACGCGCCATAGCGGGGATGGTTCTTCGCTGCGGGTGGCTGGTCTGCGCGCGTCCCTCGGCGTCGAGGAGGCACCCCCGCGCGCCCGAGAGGGCGTGCGGCGTCGACCGCGGTACGCACGGAAGAGGGCGCTCGCCCCGACCGCGGAACCGCCCGCGCCGTTCTAATCCGAACCCTGGCGGGAAGCCGCGCCCCTTCCCGCGCCCCTGAGAGGGGGCTCCTGGCCCGCGCTTCCCATGACGAAGATGAGCGGGCCGACGGCGTACATGGCGGCCGCGAGCAGCACGACGCGGGAGAAGCCGAACTCGATCGCGATGATGATGCTGACAATGGACGCGAGGATCGACGCGCCGGCGTTGATCCCCCACGCCCAGGGGAGGAGCGGTTCGTATCCGGCGCGCCGCTTGAGAACGGTCAGGCCCGACGGGAAGGGGATGCCCATCAGGAATCCGAGCGGGGCGACGACCGCCAGGGCGACGGCGATCTTCACGTGGCTCGGCGAGCCGGCGTACTCCCTGAAGATACGGTCGGCGAAGAGGGCGGAGGCGGCGAGCATGATCACGATGCCCGCGGACGCGGCGGCGATGAGCGCACGCTTCGCGGAGCGCACGGACTCCGAGGCGAGGCTTCCCAGTCCGGAGAAGAGCAGCATGGAGGAGAGCACGAGCGCGATGGAATAGATCGGGTGGCCGAGGAAGAGCACGAGCTTCTGCATGAAGCATATCTCGATGAACATGAACCCGAACCCGATCGCCAGGAAGTAGGCGATGGAGCACCAGCTCCCGCGTAGCCCCACCCCCTCCAGCCGGAAGCTGATCAGGGGGACCACGATGAAGAGCGCCACCGCGAGGATGACCTGCGCGAGGAGCATCAGGAGGGTGAAAAGGGCCCAGTTCCCCCGGGCAAAATCCTGCATGTCATAGGCGGGGCGGTCTCTCCGCACCTCGCTGATGAAGGCGTTTTCCCACTTGCTGTCCTCGAAGAAAAACGGCTGGTCGTCATAGACGGGCGTGACCTTGTACGGGTACTGCCGGAAAAAGGACTCTAACGAACCCTTCTCCCGGCTCTCGAACAGCTCCGCATAGGCGTTGGAGCCGGGTGGCGCCGGGTAGAGGAGCGTGACATCGCCGACCCTCGCGGGATCCGAGAGCGCCTTCAGTTCCTCCTCCGTGAACGGGCTCCTCTTGAAAAGGGTCGCCCCCCATGACGGGACGCCCAGGACCGCGATGTGCCTCTCCGGGTCGGTGACGCCGAGCCGCTCGAATGCGCGGATGCCTACGCTGCACAGCCGCAGGTGTTCCCGCGGGACCTTCCACCGCCATCGAGAGATGGAAAGAATGCCGTCCGGCTTGAGTTTCCGCAGGTAATCCTCGACCGCATCGACGGTGTAGAGGTAGTTCTCGGAAAGGACGTAGGCGCCCGAGGAGAGGGCGGCAAATGTGTCGACGCCCGTCAACTGGATGATGTCGAAGCGCTTCCGGGTGCCCCTGACGAAGTCGCGCCCCTCCGCCTCGATGATCTCCACGTTCTCCCTGTTGAATATATCCCCGTTGAAATCCTTGTAGATCCTCCTCCCGATGTCGATGATCACAGGGTTGATGTCGACGCCGGTGATGTGCGCGGCGCCCCGTTCCAGGCCGGAGACGATGTCGGGCCCCGCCCCGACGCCGATGACGAGGACCTCCGGGTTTTTCACCAGGGCGTAGGGAAGGGCGTTGATATGGTACGTGGTGAGTTGCGGAAGGGGGCCGGGCGCAAGGCGCGCCATATACGTGTTCGCGGTCCCATCCTGGGTGATGAGCCGGTAGTCGTCCGACGTGGGGGTAAGGAACCGGAGGTCGGTGCCGGGGCAGGAGGAGACATCGACGCGGGTGAGGGGATTCCATTTGGAGTACTCCACCCGCGCGCCGGGTATGCGATACGCCTGGGCAAGCTCTTTGTGCCTCTCCGGCCGCACCTCGATCAATCTGGTCTTCCACAGGGCCCCCGCCCCCGCGATCCCCATGAAGACGACGAACGCGGCGAGCGCCAGTGCGTCCCTGCGCAACCGGTTGAAGCAAACGGACGCGACGACAGCCAGGAGGGCAAGGAGGAAGAGGAGCGCCTCGCCCCCCACCGGGCCGAGCAGATAGAGAAAGACGAAGCACCCGAGCGCGGAGCCAGCCATGTTGAAGAAGTAGGTGGTGCCGATCGCCTTCGCGAACCGCGTGACCGCTATCGTGATGATGGAGCCGGCAAGGATGTAGGGCGGGACCAGGACGGCATAGCTTAAGACGACCTTGTAGAGTTCCCGGTAGCTCATGAGGGAATGCTCGATATCGATGCTGATCCTGCAGACCAGCGCCATGCTTGCGACGATGGTCGCGGCGAAGGCGAGGGACAGGATGGCGAGCAGACGCTCCGGATCCTGGCGCATCGGCCATTTCCAGATGGCGAGGATTGTCCCGCCGATACCGAAACCGAGCATCGCCACGGTGATGATGAGATAGACGATGTGGTTCCAATACAGGATGGCGAGGATGCGGGTATGGAGCAGCTCCAGCGCGATGGTCGCTGCCGATATGATCAGCACCCCCAGGAGGGGCGCACTATCCCTGCGATTCATCGGTTCCTCCGCGGTTGGAAGCAGCGGATCGCGGTGCCGTGGTGTGTCGGGGGGACAGTATCATACAGGTGAACAATGCGTGTCAAGGATGCAGATCGCGGATCCGGCGCTGGTGCGATGCCGCGCGGGCTTCCGGGCGCGCCGCTCTCCATGCCGGAGGCCTGGCTGGCCGGGATGCTCAAAAGAGCAGGAGCCGCCCCTGCATCGCGAGGGAGAAGAGGTACGCGAACCCGGCGGCCGAGCACGACGCTGCGGCCGCCGCCGCGATGCGCGCCGCCCTCTCCCCCTCCTTCAGGGCGCGCGACAGGCCGCGCCCGCCGAAGACCATCAGGGGGAACACCAGTGTGGATAGGTAGTGGACCTTCCACATGTTCGCGTACGCCGCCAAGAGCGTGGCGCAATACACGACGGAGAAGAGGAGGAAGAAATAGCCCTCCCTGTCGTTCCGGAGGGGGAGCGCCAGCGCGAGGAATCCCGAGCAGAGGCACGCGTACCCGAAGAAGCTGAGCCGGGATCCGGGCCGATAGGGGAGCACGGCGCCGAACCTGCTGAAGTTCTCCCAGAGAATGATGTCGATCCACGGCTTCAGGACCCCTTTCGCGTAGCCGTAGGCGAGGAGGCAGAAGAGGAATATGGCGATGAAGAAGATGAGGCATCCGAGCTGTTTTGCGGCCCACCTCCATTCGCGCCACAGGAGTGCGTAGCACAGGATGCCCGCAGCGCAGAAAAAGAAGCCCGCCCATCCGGAAAAGCAGCCCACCAGCGCGAACAGCATGAACCATCCGCCCTCTTTCCTGATCATGAAGCCGAAGGCGAGCATGATGCAGAGCATCATGAAGTGCGTCATGAAGTGGAGAGAGACGCCGGCGGTCAGTACCGCCGCGAGGTTCATCGTGCCGAGCGTCATGGAGAGGCGCGCCCCGCGCCCCCCCCCGGCGAGTTGGAGGCTCGTGAAGAGGAGGGCGACCAGCAGGGCGTAGGCGACCTTGTTGAGCGCCGCCATATCCGACCCCATCAGGGCGTAGCCGAACGAGGCGAAGATGTAGCTCATAGGGGGGTTGGTCACCGCGTAGCCGGGCATCTCGGGGGTGCCCGGGGAGTGGTAGATGTAGGGGCGGCGGACCAGGTTCGACGCGAAATCCCGGGCCTCCATGATGTCGTACATCAGGATGCAGTTGACGAACCGGTACCTTTTTCCGAACTCCGCCAGGAACTGTGCGCGGCTGAGGCCGGTGAAATCGAGGAGGGTGCACGGCGCGGGCGCCCCGGATGCGTCGGCGAAGCGGAGCCGCACCTCCCGCACGCCGGGGGCGGGGGCGAGCTCCATCGTCGCGACCGCCTGTTTCTGGAAGAGGACCGGGCGGCCACTGTCGAAGAACGGCTGGGGGACCGGCTGCTTCAGTTCGACGCCGTCCGCGGCGATGGTGAACTCACCGGCGGCGGAGGACCGCACGAGGTAGCCGATCCGCACCATCATGGCGCCCGGCCCCCTCGACGAGATAAGGGCCCGCCCCTCGCCGCGGGGAAGGTCGACAAAGCGCCCGTCCCGCGAAATGCCGTCCCCTTCGTAGCGCAGCGAGAGCGCCGCCGGCTTATCCGGGAAATGCACGTTCCGCACCTGCTCGACCAGCCAGTGGTCCCGCGGCTCTATGAAGGTATAGCCGCCGAGGAGCGTGAAGAGCAAGATGAACGAGGCGGCGACGGCCAGAGATGCGGGGGGGGGGAGCGGGAGGTCGTAGGCGACCGTGGGGAGCCGCCGCGATCGTAGGGGCCGGGCCGCCAGCGAGGCCGCCAGCCCTACCGCCATCGCCGCCAGCAGCGCCGTCCGGCTCATCGCGATGCCGGCCAGCTTGGGCAGCGTGGTGGCGGCCGTGAGAAACAGCACATTGACGGCGAAGCCGCGGGCGAGGAGGCCCGAGAGCGGGATGCGTTCCCTCCGCCCGAAGGAAAGCACGAGCGCCGTCCCCGGAACGAAGAAGATGACGAGGATTGCGGCGCAGTCGCGCGCCATCCCCGCGATCGCGGAACAGGGACGCGGAAGGGGGGGGATCGCCGCGGCGGCGGCGAGGATCGCAAGGGCCGCGACGTTGGCGGCGATGACGAGGGGGGAATATCCACGTCCGGCTGCGGCGAGTCCAAGCGGCGTGCGGCGCATGGCTGACCTTCGTTCAATAGGGGGGCGGCGTCACGCCCACCCGCGTAACGCGGGGGGCGGATCGATCCCCGCGCCATCTCACGCGCGCGGGGGCCGACGCAATCCATGCAATTATGTCATGTTGGCGCTGCCGCGTTGTGATAACATGCTTTCCCTGCCGAGAATTCCGGCAGATCCTTTGTGCCGCGGCGCACAACGGCGATTCCCGGCTTTTCCGCCGGGGCGCCGCGGCTCGAATCGCGGGGGTGTCATCGTGAAGGTCGCGTTTGTGAATCCGAAGAACGAAATGCCCAAGCTGAAGTATAGCAGAAAAGTCCAGAAGCAGTACAGCAATCGCGGGCAGGTATTCCCCAACCTGAGTATCTGCTACCTGGCCGCCCTGCTTGAGCGGCAGGGGCACACGGTGATGATCGTGGATTCGAACGCCCTCGGGCTTTCGCTTGGGGAAACGATCGCCCGGTTGCGGGATTTTTCCCCCGCGGTCATCGGCTTCAACCTTCTCACCGAATCTTTTCTCGACACCCTGGAGGCGATAAAGCCCATCAAGGAGGCCTTGAGGGTTCCCATCATAGTGGGGGGGTTCCACCTCAAGATGTATCCCAGGGAGAGCATGACCCATCGCTGTATCGACTACGCGGTGATAGGTCCAGGGTGGAAGACGCTTCCGGAGCTCCTCGCGGCCATAGAGGACGGGGGGGGGCGGCTTGATAGGGTCAACGGCATCGCGTACAGGGAGGACGGGGATGTCGTACTCACTGAACCCAGGCAGGACCCCACGACGCTTGACGATGTCCCATTTCCCGCCCGGCATCTCCTCCCCAACGATCGCTACACGACGATCCTCACGCAACACTGGCCCATCACCGTCATGCTGTCCGGCATGGGATGTCCGTTCCATTGCCTCTACTGCGACATGACCGGTTTCCACCACCTCCGGCATCCCCAGCGAGTGACCGATGAGATCGAGGAGTGCGTGAAGAGGTTCGGCTTCAGGGAGATCTTCATCCAGGACGAGACGTTCACCGTCAACAGGAAGCGCGTGGTCGCGATATGCGAGGAGATCATCCGCCGCGGGTTGAAGTTCTCTTTCGCCATCCGCACCCGTCCCGACTGCGTGGACAGGGAAACGTTGAAGATCATGAAAGCGGCGGGATGCGTCAGGGTCAACTACGGCTTCGAGGCCGCGGACGAGGATGTCGCGAGAAGGATCAAGAGGGATATCCCGATCGAGACCATGTTCAATGCAGTGCGCTGGGCGAAGGAGGCGGATCTGATGACCCTGGGGTTCTTTCTTCTCGGCGCACCCGGCGAGACGGAGCGGAGCATCAAGAAGAACATCGACCTCGCGATAGCGCTGGATACCGATTATGTTTCCATAAGCAAGCTGGTGCCCGTCCCCAACAGCGAGCTCTATGAGATGATCAAGGCGAGGACGGGAACCGACTACTGGAGCGAATTCACGCTCGGCGACAGGGATATCATCAACAAGATCGCCTACTTCGATTCGAGCATCCAGGGCCGGGAACTCGATCTATGGCTCAGGCGCGCCTATCGCGCCTTCTACCTGAGGCCCCGCTTTATCGCGAGAACCCTGGGCCGCATCCGTTCGTGGAGGGAACTCGTCAATCTCGCCACCTCCGCCTGGTCGATCCTCTGAATGCCATGAAACGGTCGCTTTTTTCGAGCCTCGTCCGTTTCTACCGCAACGCGGCGGAGTACCGGGGACGCCGCCGGGTCCCCGCCCATCCCCCGGTTCGCCTCTGGATAGAGCCGACCAACATCTGCAACCTGCGCTGTATCATGTGCCCGACGGGGAGGGGGGGGTACTAGCGCCCCGGGCCGGATGGACCTTGGGCTGTACGCAAAAATCATCGACGAGGCGGCCGACTTCGCGGTCGACATCAACCTTATCGGCAGGGGCGAGGTGTTCCTTCATCCCGACATCGCGTGGATGGTGCGATACGCGCATGAGAGGGGGCTCAATGTCCGCACCGAGAGTAACGCGACGGTGCTCACGCCGGAAAAATCCGAGGCGGTGATCCGCGCAGGGCTGGACTTCATCTCATTTTCCATGGACGGGTACGCGAAGAACGTGTACGAGTCCATACGGCGGGGGGCGGATTTCGATGCGACGATCGGCAATATCCGCGCCTTCCTCGCCGCGAAGAAGCGCCTCCGGGCGCGGAACCCTTATACGAGCATCCAGTTCATACAGACCGTACCATTCAAGAAGGGCGCCACCGCCGGGGACGCGCGCAGGTTCAAGCGCATCTTCAGGGGATTGCCGCTCAACACATACCGGTACGTCACGCCGCACCGGTACGTGGGCGAAATTGAAGAGAGCATCACCGGCAGCAGGTACGGGTATATGAAGCGCTCGAGGCTCGGGAAGGGGCTCGTGGGGCTCAACTACACCCCATGCCCCTATCCATGGTTCAGCATGCACATTCTGTGGGATGGCACGGTGTCGCCGTGTTGCATGGATTTTTATGCGCGCTACGTCGTGGGGAACGTGCGGGGCTCATCCCTGCGGGAGATCTGGAGCGGCACGCCGTTGCGCGCGCTGAGGGAGGCCCTCGCGACGGGCCGCTACCGTGAAATCCCCCTCTGCGAGCGATGTGATCTTCTCTACCAGACCAAGATCGGGGGGGTCTCCACGAAGAACATCCGGGATTTCAAGATCTTTCTCATGGAGAACATGTTCGGGTGAGCGCGGGCTGCGTCCCCGGCGCGGCGGGACGGAGGTGCCGTATGAAGGTTCTTGTGACCGGTGCCACGGGTTTTCTCGGCACGCACATCGTCAAGCGGTTTCTCGAGAAGGGATGCGCGGTCGTCGGCCTCGACAAGGACGACTTCTACTTCTGGGAGCGCCTCGCCGGCGAGATCACGCTGCATAAGCTCGATGTGAGGAATATCCTCTCGCACGCCCCCCTGTTCAGGGGAATAGATGTCGTGGTCCACTGCGCCGCCGCCCTCCACGATTCGCCCCCCGAGGAGATTCGTTCCGTGAACCTCGGCGGGACACGGGCGGTGCTCGATCTGTGCCTCAAGAATGAGATCCCCCGGTTTCTCTTCTGCTCGTCGACGGTCGTCTACGGTTATTTCGAGTTCCACCCCCCGGTCCCGGAGGATACGCCCCTTGCCCCCGAACATCCGTACGCGGTGTCGAAGGCGGAGTGCGAGGGGATGCTCGAAGAGTACCGCGCGAAGGGATTGAATGCGAGCGTCTTCAGGCCCAAGTCGTTCATCGGCGCGGGGCGGTTTGGGGTGTTCCAGTTGCTCTGCGACTGGATCTCGGACGGGGCCCCGGTCCCGATAATCGGCAACGGCGGGAATCGGTACCAGCTGATGGGCGTCTCCGATCTTGCGGAGGGGGTATACCGCATGGCGACAATGCCCGTGGAGAACGTAACCCTTAACCTCGGCGCGGAGAGATTCGGAACCGTGCGGGAAGACCTCGGGGATCTGGTCGCGCACGCCGACACGGGTTCCCGGCTCTTATGCCTGCCGGCGGCCCCGACGAAGTTATTCCTCACGCTCGTTGAAAAGGTCGGCCTGACCCAGATGTGGGCGTGGCACTACAAGACGGCCGACAGGGACTGCTATGTCGACACGTCGAGGGCCCGCGCGCTCATCGGGTGGAACCCCGCCCAGAGCAACCTCGACGCGCTCAAGGAAACGTACGACTGGTACGTCGCCAATGTCAAGAAATTCCGGGGAAGGGTCGGCCTGGGGCATCACGGGGTGCTCTGGAGGGAACGGCTTTTGAGCACGGTCAAGAACGTTCTCTCGCGCCGCGGCGGAAGAGGCCGGTGACCCCCCCAGGCCGCGCCGCGGGCGAAACGGTTGATTGTTCCGGGGGTATATGCTAGAGTCGGTGCCGTCCAACATCGAGGTATTCAAGGCATGATGAGAGTGGCACGCGAAGGGTTTCCATACATCGCGCTCGCGCTCGCCGCGGCCGCCGCGACCGCCTGGCTCGCCCCGGCGTGGGCAGCGGCGCCCCTCGCCGCCGCGGCGTGCGTCGCCCTTTTCTTCCGCGACCCGTCAAGGGTCGCCCCGCAGGTCGAGGGCGGGGTGCTCGCCCCCGCGGACGGCAGGGTGACGCGCATCGACGAGGTCGCGGGGGAGGGGTATTTCGGCCGCAGCGTGAAGAGGATAAGCATATTCCTCTCGGTTTTCGACGTTCACGTGAACTACGCCCCGGTGAGCGGCACCGTGGATTACATGCACTACCGCCGGGGGTCGTTCCGGAACGCGATGCGCGACATCTCCTCCGCGGTGAACGAGAACAACACGATCGGCATCAAGGCGGGGGGCACCGCCATGGCGGTGCGGCAGATCGCGGGGATGATCGCGCGCAGGATCGTCTGCCGCTGCACGGTCGGCGACAGCGTGCGCGCGGGGGATCGGATCGGCATCATCAAGTTCGGATCGCGCGTGGACGTCTTCCTCCCCCTCGGGGCGCGTGTCCTGGTCCGCGAGGGGGATCGCGTCCGCGGCGGCGAGACGGTGATCGGGAGGATGGGGTGAAGAAGGTGGCGGTGCTGCCGGGCCTGCTCACCACGGCGAACTTCTTCTGCGGGACGCTGGCGATGACGTTCATAATGCGCGGGCAGTACCTCTACGCGGCGGAGGCATGCCTCGCGGCGATGCTCTTCGACTTCGTGGACGGCTACGTGGCCCGCCTCAAGGGCGCCATCACGCGCTTCGGCGTCGAGTACGATTCCCTGGCCGACATGCTGAGCTTCGGTATAGTCCCCGCGTTCATGGGCTACTCGATGGTCCTCTCCGGGATGGGGAGGTTCGGCGCCGGCATCTTCTTCCTCTACGCCGTCTGCTGCGCCCTCCGCCTCGCCCGCTACAACGCGCAGGCGTTCAAGGAGGAGCGCAAGGCGTTCATCGGCATCCCCACGCCGGCCGCCGCGGGTCTCATCTGCTCGGTCATCGTCCTCGCCGGGAGGTACGAGCTCCACTTCCTCGTGAAGCTCATCCCGTTCCTCATGCTGGGCCTCTCCTACCTGATGGTATCCACGATCCGCTACCCCGCCTTCCAGGGGACGGGGGCGGGCAAGAAGAAGCCGTTCCTCAACCTTGTCGGCATCGTGATCACGGCGAGCGTGGTGGCGTCGTTCCCCGAGATCTCGTTCTTCCTCTTCTTCGCCGCCTACGCCGCATCGGGAATCCTCGCCCGGTTCCGGTTCCGCACCGTCACCGCATGGATCCGCTCGATCCTCCTCACGGACGCGCTTCCCGAGGACGGGAAAAATCCTTAGGGGATATTTCCCGTTCATGTATACTTTTTCCAGGGCGGGACGGTCCCGCCCGCTTCCATAAAACCGCGGCGGCCGCGCGGCGCCCCTCCACGGCGGGGGGCGGGGGGCCGCGACGCGGACCGCCGGGGCGTCCGGGATGGCGCGCACACGGAATGTCGCGACGCTGGTGTTCCTCGTCCTCCTCGGGGCCGCCGCCGCGTTCGCCTATCACGGCTGGAGGGCGAGGGCCCGGCGGGCGGGGCACGAGCGGGCCGTGGCGCTTTTCGACAGGGGGGAGTACGCCGCCGCCCTCGGCCCGCTCCAGGCCGTATACCTCGCCGGTCCCGCGTCGCCTGAAGGGGTGGACGCCCTCTGCCGCGCCTGCGTCTGCCTGGAGGAGACCGGGCGCGGGGGTGAGGCGACCGACGGATGGGCGAAGGTCATCTCCTCCCCCGCGGCGGAGCGGTACAGGGCCAGGGCGGCACTCGCCCTCGCCCGCGCCTCCCTCCGCGGCGGCCGCGCGGATGAGGCAAGGAGGCATTTGGACGCGTTCCCCCGCGGCGCAGGGGATTCGCCGCTCGCCGCGGAGGCGCTCGCCGTGCGCGCGCTGATTCTCGAGAGGGAGGGAGACCTCGATGGGGCCCTCGCCGCCGCGGCGGAGGCGGGGCGGATATCCCCGGCCGCCGTGATGGGGGAACCGGGCGGGATCTTCGTCAGGGCGCTTCTTTCCAGGACGGTCACCCCTGGGACGGAGGAGTACGAGGTGAGGGCCGGCGACTCGCTCCAGGCGGTCGCCAGGCGGTACGGCACAACCGTGGAGCTGCTGCGCCGCATGAACGCGAAGGAGCCCGGGAGGGACTCCCTGAGGGTCGGGGAGCGCCTGAAGGTGTGCAAGATGCGATTCTCCATCCTCATAGACAAGTCGGAGAACACCCTTCTCCTGCTCGCGGACGGCCGTCCCGCGAAGCTCTACCGCGTCGGCACCGGGAAGAAGGGGTCGACCCCGGCCGGGGATTTCAGGATCACCCTGAAGCAGGAGAAGCCGGAATGGTTCAGGCCCGGCGGCGGTGTCATCCCGTACGGGGACCCGGAGAACCTCCTCGGCACGCGCTGGATGGCGATCGACTCCCCCGGCTACGGCATCCACGGCACGTGGGAGCCGGATTCGGTCGGGAAGCAGTCGAGCGCCGGCTGCGTGCGCATGGTGAACGGCGACGTCGAGGAGCTCTACGGCCTCGTCCCGGTGGGGACGCCGGTGAAGATAACGGAGTAGCAGTCGGGTTGTCGTATCCGCCCGGCGGCTTCATGGCTCGATAGCTGGCGGGGCTCTCCTCCATGAACGGCGGTTTCGATTTCGAGAAGCCGATCCTCGACCTGGAGAAAAAGATCGAGGATCTGCGGAAGCTGTCCGAGAGGCGGACCGTCGACGTCTCCGACGAGATCGAGAGCCTCCAGGCCAAGCTCGACCGGATGCGGCGTGACGTCTACGGCAACCTGAGCCCGTGGCAGCGCGTGCAGATCGCCCGCCACCCCCACCGCCCGTTCACGCTGGATTATCTCCGCCTCATGGCGGAGCGGTTCGTCGAGCTCGCCGGCGACCGCTTCTTCGGCAACGACCGCGCCATCGTCGCCGGCCTCGCGCGCCTGGGGGGGCGCACGGTTACGGTGATAGGCCACCAGAAGGGGAGGGACACGAAGGAGAACCTGATGCGCAACTTCGGCAGCGCGCATCCGGAGGGGTACCGCAAGGCGCACCGGATGTTCAAGCTCGCCGAGAAGTTCGGCCTCCCCCTCGTCTCCTTCATCGACACCCCCGGGGCCTACCCTGGGATCGGCGCGGAGGAGCGCGGCCAGGCGGAGGCGATCGCGTGGAACCTGCGGGCGATGGCGGCGCTCAGGACGCCGATCGTGGTGGTCATCATCGGGGAAGGGGGGAGCGGCGGGGCGCTCGGGATCGGCGTCGGCGACGAGGTGATGATGCTGGAGAACTCGTACTACTCGGTCATCTCCCCCGAGGGGTGCGCCGCGATCCTGTGGAAGAGCCACGGCAAGGCCGCGGAGGCGGCGAGCACGCTCCGCATCGCCCCCAGGGAGCTCCTGGAGATGGGGGTGATAGACAGGATAATCCCGGAGCCGCTCGGCGGCGCGCACAGGGATTTCGAGGCCGCCGCGCGGGAGGTGAAGAAGGCGCTCTGCGAATCCCTCGACCGGCTCTCGGCGGTTCCCGCGGAGGAGCTCGTGCGGAGGCGCTACGGGAAGTACAGGGCTATGGGTAGCTTCACTGAAGGGGCCGGCCCGGACGCCCGGGCGTCATGCCCGATGGAGGAACGGAGGGATACATGAGGGTCCTGATCACGGGGGGCGCCGGCTTCATCGGCTCGCACCTCGCTGAGGCGCTGCTCGCGCGCGGGGACGCGGTGGACATCATCGACGACCTCTCGACCGGATCCATGGCGAATATCGACCGATTGAAGGAGAACCGGCGGTTCAGCTACACGATCGAGACGATCATGAACCGCCCCGTCATGGCCGAGCTCGTCGACCGGTGCGACATGGTCTACCATCTCGCCGCGGCGGTCGGCGTCCGCCTCATCGTGGAGAGCCCGGTCCGCACGATCTCGACCAATATCGGCGGCACGGAGATATGCCTCGAGATGGCCGGGAAGAAGGGGAAGAAGGTCTTCTTCGCCTCCACCTCCGAGGTGTACGGAAAGAGCACGCGCATCCCGTTCCGCGAGGACGACGACATCGTCTACGGCCCGACGGTGAAATCGCGCTGGAGCTACGCATGCTCCAAGGCGATCGACGAGTTTCTCGCCCTGGCCTACTTCCGGGAGGGGAAGCTCCCGGTGGTGGTATGCCGCCTTTTCAACATCGTCGGGCCACGCCAGACCGGCCGGTACGGGATGGTCGTGCCGCGGCTCATAAGCCAGGCCCTCCGCGGGGAGCCGCTCACCGTCTACGGGAGCGGCACCCAGACCCGGAGTTTCCTGTACGTCGGGGACCTGATACGGGCACTTCTCGCCTTGGGCGATCGGAAGGAGGCGGAGGGCCAGGTGATCAACATCGGCAGCGACCGCGAGATCTCGATCGGCGCCCTGGCGAGGCGGATCATCGAGATCACCGGGAGCCGCTCCCCGGTCGTCCTCGTGCCGTACGAGATGGCGTACGAGGAGGGATTCGAGGATATGGAGCGCCGCGCGGCGGACATCTCGCGCCTGAGGGCGCTGACCGGTTTCTCCCCCGAGGTGGGCCTCGACGAGATAATACGGCTGACGGCGGACCACCTGCGGCGGTCGCCCTGAGGGAGGGGCAATGAAGATAAGGAAGGCGGTGCTAGCCGACGTCCCCGATATACAGAAGCTCATCAACTACTTCGCCAAGAAGGACCTGATGCTGCCGCGGTCGCTGAACCACCTCTACGAGAACATCCGCGACTACTATGTCGCCGAGGAAAAGGGAAAGATGATCGGCTGCGCGGCGCTCCATATCGTCTGGGGCGACCTCGCCGAGGTGAACTCGCTCGCCGTCAGGGAGTCCCACAAGGGAAGGGGGACGGGGAGGGCGCTGGTGCTCAAGTGCCTCGCCGAGGCGCGGGCCCTCGGCATCGCCAGGGTCTTCGCCCTGACGTACGTGCCGCGGTTCTTCAGGAGGTGCGGCTTTTCGGGGATCGCGAAGTCGAAACTCCCGCAGAAGATCTGGAGCGATTGCCTCAACTGCCCCAAGTTCCCCGACTGCGGCGAGGTGTCGGTGGCGATCGACCTGTGAGGGGGGCCATGGAGAGGGCGGTCCGGCGCGTCGGTTCGGCGGGTTGCGTCATGCTCGCGGCGTTCCTCGCGTGCGGCGGGGAGGGAGGGGGAGGGATGAAAGGCGCGGTCAGGCTTCCGGCCGTGGCTGGGCAGTTCTATCCGGGGGGGGCGGAGGCGCTGGGGAAGGAGGTCCGGGGCCTTCTCGCCGCCGCCCCGGCGCGGAAGACGGATGGGCGGATCGTCGGGCTGGTTTCGCCCCACGCCGGCTACACCTACTCCGGGGCGACCGCAGCGTGCGGCTACGCCCTGCTCAGGGGGCGCGGGTTCACGAGGGCGGTGGTGCTCGCACCCTCGCACCGCGCCTGGTTCAGGGGGGCCGCGCTCACCGACGCCGCCTGGTACCGTACGCCGCTCGGCGACGTGCCGGTGGACCGGGCCGCGTGCGACGCGCTCGCCAAGGGCCGGGGGTACGCCGTCCTTCCCCGGGCGCACGAGGGAGAGCATTCGCTCGAGGTGCAGATCCCGTTCCTGCAGGAGGCGCTCGGCGGGTTCACGCTTGTACCGATCGTCGTCGGGGAAGCGACGGGGGAAGACCGCGCGGCGCTTGCGGCCCCGCTGCGGGGGCTCCTCGACTCGAAGACGGTCAT
>CALLYX010000236.1 GCA_937858775.1 uncultured bacterium
CGGAATTGCGCGTCCTGAAGGACCGGGTATCCGGGAATATCGGGCAGCGCGACCGGCCCCGTCTTGATCCCCAGGTACGGCGCCACCTCGGCCACGAAGCCGCGCGACTGGTCGAGGTAGAGCGTCTTGCCGTTCGGCTGGCGGATCCTCACGAACGGCCAGCACGGCGTCCCCGTCTTCGCCACGTCGGCTGTAACGCTGATCTCGCCGCTCCGCTTGAACGTCGCCCTGTTCGCCTTCACGCTCACCGTCGGCGTCGGCGTCCGCCCGTCCGCCTGCACCTTCCACACGTGGACGATCGGTTTGTCGTCGTCGGCGAGCGGCTCGAAAACATACAACAGCCCACGCGCCCTGTCGAACGCCGCCGCCTTGAAATGATCGTGGGTCCGGGCGGAAAGATTGCGGAAGAGAAATCCGTCGATATTCATCACCGCGTAGGGCTGGGGCTCGTAAGGTTGCATCGCCCCGGCCGCCACCGCCGCCAGTTCGGCCGGGTCGTAGAAGATGATCTCCCCGTCGAAATAGGTCGACCACCACCCCTGGTTCTCGCAGGGGGGCGGCTCGCCGTTCGGCCCGCCGTACCAACAATCCCCGCGCCCCTTGGTCCCGACAAAGATGACCGCCCCTGACCCGCCCGCCGTCAACCACGCCGCCCCAGCCCACTGGTCGGAGTGATGGTAGCGGTCCATCGCGCGGGGGCCCGAGTAGGGATCGCCGTAGTAGACGTTATGATACCGGAGAAGCGGAATCGCACTCAGCCTCGCATTGGCCGGCGGCGGATCGCCATCCAGCCAGGGGCCGATCGCGTAGATGCTCGGACCCTGCCCACCCTGCCCGCCGTCCCTCATCCTACCCGTCGCCAGACAGCGGCCGCCGGCGTGGGCGTCCGCCCAACCCTGCGGAATGGCGAACAGATAGTCCGTGGTGCCGTACGTGTCGTAATTGCCGATGTACCACGGACCGACCGGATTGGGCGCCGCCAGGTTGAGTGAACACCAGCCGTGCGTGGGGTAACTGCTGGCGATCTGAAGATGCTGATGCCAGCCGAAGTAGAGCCTCTCCACAGTCCGGCCGCTCCCAGCCGGCAGGTACTCCAGCCCGGCGTACGGTATCTCGAAAGGCTCGGCCCCCGCGTAAAGATTGCCGCGGATGTTCGCGAACGGCTGGAGCGTGGTGGCGGTGTTGAGATCGGCAAGATCCTTGCCCCCGGAGATGACCGGCTCCGGAATGCCGATCTCGGAGACGTACTGGTGATGGTCGTGCCCGAGACCGAAGAGCGAACCCGGGTAACCGTCCTCGGGCCCGAGAGGATCTCCGCCGGGGTGGTAGGCCAGCCCGTGGCCGCCCCACGCCCAGGTGGCCTCTCCCGCGCCCCCGGGCCCCGGAAGGCGGAACGCCCCACGGTACTCGAGGTCGGAGGGCTGTATCAGCTGGGCCCGCCCGGTCAGCGGAATGACCGCCGCTGCCAGGACCCCGATCGCCGTCCGCGCCGCCGTGCCTGTCCTCATCGCGGGTAAATGGGGCGTTCCGGGCCGGAACACAATGTCGCCGGCCATCCGCCGGAAGTTCCCACCGTACAGCAGGGCCCCGTCACCGATATGCGCTTCCCTCTTCGCGTTCCGCCGCCTGCCGCAGGTGCCGGTCCCGCCCTCATCTCGAAAGCGAAGAAGAAGGATTTGACAACCTGCCCCTCCAGCTCTGGGGGCGGATCTCCATCCCTTGAAAGTGACCCGGCTACCTCACATCCAGCTTCTCCCTGTCCACCCCGCCGAAGTAGATGAGGTTCGAGGCGGACGTGGTCCGCCTCATATCCACCGCGCCGCCCTCGAGTATGTAGGTGCCCATCGGTATGCCGGAGAAGTTCGCCGAGAGCGCGGGGTATCCCATGATGGGCTCTGTCGTCATGATGGTCCCCGCCGCGAAGCCGAGGTACGGCACGGGCGAGACCGTGAACCCCACGCCCTGCTGGTAGTAGAGCGTCGAGCCGTCCGCCATCCGCACGCGCACGAATGGGTAGCACGGGACCCTCAGCGGCGAGACGTTCGCGGTCACGGATATCGAGCCCGTCGTCCTGTACACCGCCTTGTCCGCCGCCAGGTCGATCAGCGGAGTGTAGTCGCCGACTGCTATCCCGATCGGCGAGGCCTTGTATCCCCCGATCGTGTTCAGGTCGGCCGTGGCGTTGTGGAAAATACTCTCCTCATCGCAGTTTACGCGATAGGCGTGGCACTCGTCCTCAGCGTGCTCCGTGACGTATATCCTCGTGCACTCTTTGTTTCGAACAACGCGCCGCCCGTTCGCCGGGATGTTCGCCGAGCCGACCCGCGCCCAGAACGGCTCGAGATGCCACATCGTCACCTTGGAGTCCATTCCCATGTAGTGGCCGATGAACAGGTAGACGCCGTCGGGGGATATGTCGATGCCGCGGGGCCTCAGGAATCCCTCGGTGGGGTAATTGTTGACCGTCCACGGCACCCGCAACCCCAGCCTGTCGATCCTGTGCAGGCCCATGTTGGCGACGTAGAGGTACCTGCCGTCGGGGCTCATCGCCGCGTCGCCCAGTCCGACGGGGCTTGCGAGATTCCAAGTGCGCAGCAGGGCGCGGTCGGCGCTCCTGAATAGTTTCACAACGCTCATGCCCTGGTCGACGAGGCAGAACCTGCCGCCGTCGGGCGTGAAGATGATGAACGAGCCCTCCGCCCCCGCCTCCAGGGGGGGGACGAGGGGCTTGCGGGTTTCCGCATCGAACCTCACCACGAGGTCGTCCTGGTGCATGCCGACGAGCACCTCGCCCCTGTCGCGCGATATGGCAATACCCATCGGCTTGTTGATCGTGTCGCTGTAGTCGAACTCGTCGATGATCTCGAAGGTCTGCGCGTCGATGACGAAGAGATGGTGGCCGTTCGGGCAGGTCACCCAGAGCTGCGTCCCGTCCGGAGTGACCGCTATCGAATGCGCGTCGGGCGCCGGGAGCGTGACTGTCTGAAGGATCTCGAGGTCGCTCCCCCGGAGCATCATGACGGTGCTCCAGTTCGGCTGTGGGATGCTATGAGTGTAACCATTGACCACGTACACCACCTCCTCGCCAAGGGCGCCGTTATGAATGGCGGGAAGCGCGAAAAAGAAAAATGCCATGATGAAACGTACGGTGTTCATTGCGAACCCTCCACCGGTTGCGGGCATTCGCCGTTGTGTTTCGGGAAAAGAGCATATTTCATGCCGAAAACCCGCGATCTTTGGAAGGCGTAATGGAATTTTACCCATCTCGTTGTTGCCCAAGCTGTAATATCAGACACCGAATTTTGCCGGCCGGCAAACCGCCGCATCACCCTCAGTTATACCCCGAAATTCGCTCCGCAATGGAGATCCGCTGTCACATTACGGCACATTCTCCGGCTACTCGTTCTCCTTTTGCCCGATAAGTTCCCATTGCGCCACGTTCCTCGCTCTTATATACCCGAATCCAGCCGCCGCGGCAAGCCGAGTCGGCGGCAAAAACCGGCCGAATGACGGGACGGGTTTGACCAGCCCGAACGAAGGGGTCGGGGGTTTCCCCCCGCCCCCTCCGCTGAACGCCGTTCCTCCGCGCGGCGCGCTACTCCTCGACGGAGAGCGCCTGCCCGGAGACGACCCCCACGTACTTGAGGTCGTTTATGTCCGTCGTCGCGGTGTCCACCGCCCCGCCCTCCAGCGCGTACGTCCCCGTGGGCATGTCCCGGAATTGCGCGTCCTGAAGGACCGGGTATCCGGGAATATCGGGCAGCGCGACCGGCCCCGTCTTGATCCCCAGGTACGGCGCCACCTCGGCCACGAAGCCGCGCGACTGGTCGAGGTAGAGCGTCT
>CALLYX010000237.1 GCA_937858775.1 uncultured bacterium
GATCGACCTCGGGCCCGGCGGCGGGGCGCGCGGGGGGGAGGGGGTGGCGGAGGGGACGCTCGGCGACGTTCTCCGCTCCCCCGCCTCGCTCACCGCGCGTTGGCTCGACGCCCCGGGGCGGAGAAGGCCGCAGCGCCCGAAGCGCCCCGTGGCGCGGGCCGAGGCCGTCGTCCTCCGCGGGGCCGCGCACCACAACCTGAAGCGGATCACCGCGCGCTTCCCGGCGGGCGCGTTGACATGCGTCACCGGCGTCTCCGGCGCGGGGAAGAGCTCGCTCCTCCTCGACACCCTCATCCCGGCGATGAAGAGGGCGCTCGGCCTCGCCCACGGCAGGATCGGCGCGCACGCCGGCCTCGAGGGCGCCGGGCTCTTCGGCCGGGTCATGGAGGTCGACACATCCCCGATCGGCCGCACCCCCCGCTCGACCGCGGCGACATACGTCGGGATCTGGGAAGGGATACGCGGCATCTTCGCCCTCGCCCCCGAGGCGCGCATCAGGGGCTACGGGAAGGAGCGGTTCAGCTTCAACCTGAGGGCCGGGCAATGCCCGGGGTGCGCGGGGGCGGGCCGGATAAGGGTCGAGATGAGTTTCCTCCCGGAGGTCTACGTGCGATGCGGGACATGCGGCGGGAAGCGCTTTTCGGAGGGCACGCTGGGGGTAACGTACCGGGGGAAGACGATCGCCGACGTCCTCGCCATGACGGTGGAGGAGGCCGCGTCGTTCTTCGCCCCCTTCCCCGCCATTCACGGCGCGCTGGCGCTGATGGAGGAGATCGGCCTCGGATATCTGACGCTGGGGCAGCCGAGCAGCACACTGTCGGGCGGCGAGTCGCAGCGGGTGAAGATCGCCTGCGAGCTCGCCGCCCCGACGCGCGAGAGGACGCTCTACGTCCTGGACGAGCCGACGATAGGATTGCACATGGCGGACATACAGCGGCTGCTCGCGGTCCTTCAGAAGCTCGTGGACGCCGGCAACGCGGTGGCGGTGATCGAGCACAACCCCGACGTGATCAAGGAGGCCGACTGGATCATCGATCTCGGGCCCGAGGGGGGCCCGAAGGGCGGGCGGATCGTCTTCCAGGGTCCGTTCGACGGCTTCCTGTCGTGCCGCCGATCACACACCGCGCGGGCTGTGGCGAGGCAGCTTGCGGGGGATCGCCCCCGAGGTTAGCCGCCGGCTGCGCCGGCCCCATCCCTCAACCCCGATCGAGGAGCCACAGGAGTCCCCGGATCGACTGGATCCAGAGGCGGACGAACTCCTCGGGTTGGGATGCCGCCCACCGCAGGCACGAGAGCGCGTCGCCTCGAGCCCCAGCCCCGCGGGCGCGTTTCCGCCCCGTCGGGTAATCGCGGAACGACACGGGCCCGTCGCTCGGGAGCGGCGGCGACCCCGCCGGGCCGGCCCAGGCCGTGTACTCGAGGTTCTGGAGCGAGTAGAGGTTGAAAGGACGGCCCGAGCGGTACACGGCGCCGGACGGGATCTGGGGGTATTCGGTCAGGCACGAGCCGTCGCGCCGTAGGAAGTTTCCGTTCGGGGCCACCGCCCCCGGTCCCGGCCAGAGGAGCCTCTTGACCAGGTATGTCCACGCGTTGTACGGCGAAAGGCCCCGGATGAAAAAAGACCTCCGGTGAAGCCCCGCGCGGTTCAGCGACCCGATAATCGTGGTCACGCAGTTGTTGCGCGTGGGGACAAAGGCGTCCCGGTAGCGCTCCCGCCAGAAGGCGATGATCGCCGCCTCCTCCTCCCGCGTCGTCGGGTAGACTAAGCCGCGGACGCGCCTGATGAGGAGCGTGCCGTAATCCTGGCCGAGGCCGGATACGCCCGGTCCGCGCCTATAGAGATGGCCGTATTTCGCGTTGAACGTCTCGAGCGCCTCCCCGATCTCCCCGCGCGAAAGCGCGGCCGGGGGGCGGGCCGGGTCGAACGGGCCGTATAGGAACTCCTCGCGCGTGTTCGCGATGAAGAATCTGTCCTTGAGCTCCTTGTCCACCGTGAGGACGAGCCCGCCGCGCTCCCCCTCTCGGCACTGCCTTATCCCCCGCTCCCCGTCCCTCGCCGCGCTCTCGATGTAGAGGGCCATGTGCCCGAACGGGGTGCCGCGGAAACGGATCCCAGGATCGAACGGCGGGGGCTTCAGCCCGGTCGTCTGCCCCATGAGGAAGATCTCGATCCGGGCCGATGCCCCGGCCGGGGCGAGGGCCGCCGCGCACGCGAACAGGGCCGCGATGGATCTTCTCACCATGCACCGTGCAGCAGCCGGTTGAGCCAGAACGCCGGGGCCGAGGCGATGGACAGGAGCATATACTTCCCAGCCAGCGCGCAGTCGATCATCGGGTTCTCCTTCAGTATATACTCCGGCGGGCCGCCCTCCCTTCCGGCCACCGAGAGCGTCGTGTTGAAACGGAGGCGGCCCGTGTAGCGCGCGTAGGCGAGCTCGCGACTCCCGTCGGGGGAGACGAACCTCACTCTCCTCTCCTCCGCCCACGCGATCCGCGGGAGGCCCTCCGCCGGGAGCCTCCGGGCGCGAGCGACCTCTCCGCCCGGGCGCGATGGATCTATTCGGACCTCCCAGGGCTCCCTGCGCCAACGCGGGCGCGCGCCGCCGAGGCGCCGCCAGGCGGACGGGCGGGCGCCGGGCTCGTAGTAGAAATAGACGAATGCGTCGATACTCCCGTCGCCCTCCCACGAGACGTGCGGAAGGGAGTAGGATAGATAGCCGCCGTCGAACCCCCGCGGCATCGAATAGCCGCGCGTCTCGCCGCTCTCGAGGTCCAGGAGGAGGAAGTCCGGGGTCGAGCCCTTCGCGGCGAAGCGCCTTGTCCACTCGGGGGCGTACAGAAGCAGGGGGGCGCGCGGGGAGGCGGAGAACGCGTCCGTCTCGGCGATCCGCCGGTGCCTCCGCGCAGCGCGGTCGTACCGGTAGAGGACGCGCCCATCGCGGGCGGCGAGGAGGAACGGGTAGAGGCGGTAGCGCTCCTTGGGCATGCCATCTTCAGGGTAGGCCGGCTCGTGTGCCGTGATCATCATGCGGTTTTTGAGGCGCAGATGCTTGAGCTGGAAAGGTTGCAGCAGGGGGTCGTTCTCGCGTGACATGACGGTAGCCTTAACGTTGATTCAATACCACTGGTCTTTCATGGATGCCTTCTTGCGATCCACAAAGTCGCGGATGGATTCGTCCACGCCGGGATCCATGTCGGGTGCCTGGTAGTCGGCCAGTGCCACCTTCCAGCGTTTGTTGGCCCGCATGGCGGTATCTAGCTTGCCATTCTCCGTCCAGGTCTCGAACGGCGTGTCATCCGAAATGCTGGAATCATAAAACGCGGTGGTGTAGTTGGCCATGGTGTGGCTGCAGCCCAGAAAGTGACCAGCCGGGTTGACTTCCTTGTAGGCGTCAAAGGCAAGCGTGTTGTCGTCCACTGTAATGCCACCGAGATAGGTATGCAGTGCGCCGCAGAAGTCGGCATCCATCATGAACTTCTCATAACTCATCGACAACAAGCCATCCAGGAACCCGGCCGAGTGCAGGATGAAGTTGGCGCCGCAGTGCACGGCGGCCAGCATCGACATGGTGCCCTCGTTCATGGCGTGGGCGTCAGGCAGCTTCGAGGTGGTGAAGTTGCCCGAACAGCGCAGCGGCAGGTTCAGCCGCCGCGCCAGCTGGCCTACGCTGCGCAGTTCACCGCTCAGGCCTACTTCGCCCACCACCGCCAGGTCCGCCGCAATCGGCGTGTTGCGGTAGCTGCTCAAAATCGCCAGCGCAATCGACAGATCCGCGGCCGGCTCGCTGATATGCATCCCGCCCACTACGTTAACAAACACATCCTGATCACTCAAATTTAGCC
>CALLYX010000238.1 GCA_937858775.1 uncultured bacterium
ATTCTCAACGCCATGCGCCGGCGGACAAGCCGGAAAGGCGGCCCGGGGCTGCAATCCCCGGCGGCAGGCAGCGGCAGGTTGCGCCCGTAGCTCAGATGGATAGAGCACAGGATTCCTAATCCTGGGGTCGCGCGTTCGACTCGCGCCGGGCGCACCAGCACCCGCGGCCGGGGCATGGGGGGATGCGGCCATGATTGATTTCCACGTTCACACGCTGCTGAGCGACGGGGAGCTGATCCCGTCGGAGATGGCGAGGCGGGCGGAGGAGAAGGGGTACCGGGCCCTCGGGCTCGCCGACCACGTGGACGGGTCCAACGCGGACCTGGTGATCCCGCGCCTTGTCGCCGTCTGCCGGGACTTGCGGGCGGTGATGGACGTCGACGTCATCCCCGGGGCCGAGATCACGCACGTCCCGCCGCCCCTCATCGCCGCGCTCGTCAAGCATTGCCGCGGGCTGGGCGCGGAGTTCGTGATGGTGCACGGCGAGACGCTTGCCGAGCCGGTGAAGGCCGGGACGAACGACGCCGCGCTGAAGGCGGAGATCGACATCCTCGCGCACCCCGGTTTTCTGCTTCCGCGCCAGGCCCGCATGGCGGCCGCGCGCGGCGTCTGCCTCGAGCTCTCCGGGCGCAAGGGGCACTGCCTCGCCAACGGGCTGGTCGCGCGGCAGGCGGCGGCGGCTGGGGCGAGGCTTATCGTGGGCTCGGACGCCCACTCCCCCGGCGACCTGCTGGACCAGGAGGCGCACAGCCGCATCGCGCGCGGCGCCGGACTGGGCGACGACGAAGTGGAGAAGATCCGCGAGAACGCCGGGCGGCTCTGGGCCGCGATAAGGAAGCGACGTGGGTGAACCGTAAGGAGAGAGAGATGGCGAGAAGGGAGAGGTGGGATCGGACGCCGGAGGACCGGCTGGTCGGCATCGGATACGACCTGCTCGGCTGGGCGATGCGGCACAGGGCCGTGTGCGTCGCGGTCCTCGCGGCGGCCGTCGCGGCCGCCGCAGGGGCGCTCGCCTATAGGAGCCGCCTGAACGCCTACAACGAGGGCGCCATCGCGGCCTTCGACGCCGCGCGGAGCCCCGAGGAGTTCAAGGCGGTGGTGGACGACTATCCGGGGAGCACCGTTGAGCCGCTCGCTATCTTCTACCGCGGGCGCGCGCTCGTCGACGAAAAGAAGTTTCGGGAGGCGGGCGAGGCGTTCGCCCGGCTCGCGGCCGAATACCCGGGGCACTATCTCGCCGCGCCCGCGCGCAACTTCGCCGGAATGATATGCGAGCAACTGGGCGACTGGGAAGGGGCGGCGAGGAACTACCGGGCCGCGGCGGAGGGGGATCCGCGGTCGTTTGTCGCGCCGCGCGCGCTTCTCGGCCTCGGCTCATGCTACGAGGAGATGAAACGCCCGGCGGACTCGAAAACGGCGTACGAGAAGATCGTATCCTCATACGGGGCCGGCGGCGCCAAGAAGGAGGCCGAGTCCAGGCTGGCGAGGGCGGCGGCCGCCCAGCAGCCGGGGACGCAATAGACGGCTTTCCCGGCGCAAGGAAGACCCATTCCGCTTCGGGCGGCAATACCGGCTTGACAGGATGGGGCGAAGCGGATATCCTTTACGATGCCGGGCGGTTGCGCGCGCGGCGAAGGGAAAGGCGGCATGGGCGACCCGACCATAGAGATCAGGGGAGATATCTGGATCAGTTTCTAGGGGGCATGCCCGGCCGGCCGGGCGGCGCGTCCGATGCCGCCCGGCGGAACGGAATCCCGCGGCGCCCGGCGTCCCGATAGGCGCAAGGCCCAGGAGAAATCCTGGTCTTTTTGTTTTCATGGCGCGCCCCGGCGGCGCGAACGTATGGAAAAAATCGTAAAGGCGGTCCTCTTCAGCGAGGAGCAGATCCGGAAACGCGTCGCCGAGATGGTGACGCGCATCGACGAGGATTTCCGGGGCAAGGACCTCGTGGTGGTAGCGCTGCTCAAGGGGAGCGTGGTCTTCCTCGCGGACCTCGTCCGCGGCTTCAAGCGCCCCCTCGCCTTCGATTTCATCGGGGTGAGCAGCTACGGCAACAGCACGAGCTCGCTCGGGGTGGTGTCGCTCGAGAAGGGGATCACGGTGGACGTGGCGGAGAAGTGCGTCCTCGTGGTGGACGATATCCTCGATACCGGGCGTTCGCTCACCTTCGTCAAGAACTATCTGCAGAAGTTCAAGCCGAGGGAGATCAAGATCTGCGTTCTCCTGGAGAAGAAGGGGACGCGGCTGATGGACATCGCCGCGGATTATGTCGGCTTCGAGATCCCCGACGTGTTCGTGCTCGGCTACGGGCTGGATTACGAGGACCGCTACAGGCACCTGCCGTACATAGCCTCGCTGAAGGAGGAGTATTACCGCGAGCTGAAGAGGAAGGGGATAGGCCCGATCTGAGCGGCGCGCCGAGGTCCGTTCCCGGCGGCCGCGTTGGATGCCGGGGTAATCGCCGCGGGGCGGGGTGCAGGACGGGGTTCAAACCGCCCCTTGAACCTGGTAGAATAATCCGTTTCGCGCTGCGGGATCGTCTAACGGTAGGACGGCTGGCTCTGGACCAGTTAGTCCAGGTTCGAATCCTGGTCCCGCAGCCACTACTCTTGAAATTGGAGGGGGGCGTGGGATCCCGGGAAGCCGGATGCGGCGGGCCCGGCCGCGCGGTCCGATCCGCCCCGGGGCCGAGGCCCCAGGACTCCAGGTATTGCGGCGCCATCGTCTAGTCTGGTCTAGGACGCCGGGTTCTCAACCCGGTAACTGGGGTTCAAATCCCCATGGCGCTACCATGCTTCTCGCCGCCTCGGCGCCGCGCCATATCCCGCGGCGCGCGCCGTCCCCGCTTCCGAAGCGCCGCGTGCCGGGGCGGGGGTTTCCATGCGCATCTCAGGCGGCGCCAAGGGGCGGGGCCGGGCGGCGGATCGCCGCCGCCGATAGGGGGGGGAGATGGATAGGCGGCTGCAGCGGTCTTGCCTCGTGTCGCTTTTGGGGGCGGGTATCGCCGCGCTCGGGTGGGCGGATTGGCTGACCGGTTACGAGTTGAACCTCACCGTCTTCTACTTTATCCCCGTCTCCATCGCCGCGTGGTTCCTGGGGCTCGGCATCGCGGTGTCGCTGGCCGTATTTAGCGCCCTGGCTTGGTACATCTCGGATTACAAGACCGGGCATGTTTTCTCCTCTCCATTCATCGCGGTATGGAACACCAACGTGCGCCTCGCCGCCTTTCTCGCCATAGGGTGGACCGTTTTCAGGGTCAGGCAACTGCTGGACCATGAGCGCGACGCCTCGCGGGCGTTGCGCCGCGCCCTCTCCGAAGCCAGGACCCTTGAGGCCTTTCTTCCCATCTGCGCGACTTGCAAGAAGATCCGCGACCAGCAAGGCGCGTGGCACCAGATCGAGGCCTATATCAGCATGCACTCGGACACCTGTTTCTCGCACGGCTATTGCCCGGAGTGCGCCGGCAGGATGCTGAGGGACGCCGGCCTGTCCGGGGGGGACGGGGCGCGCCGCTAGCGCGGCGGCTGGCGCCGCGGAACCGCACATGGTAAGATGCCCCCGGCGTGCGGGGCAGATCTCCGAGGGGGGAACCGATGCAGATCGTGACGCGTTTCCACACGAAATTGTGCACGTTCAAGAAAGAAAACGTGAAGGTGAACTACGAGGGCGTGCGGGAGCGCGGCAATCCGAACGTGAATTGGAAGCCGGTGGAGTGCCTCGGCCTGACCGAGGAGTGCGTCGCCGCGAAGTGCCGCTTCACGAAGAAACCGGGGGCGAACAGGAATTACCTCAAGTGACGGAAGCAAGCGGCGCGCTTTCCGCCCGCATGCCGTTCCGCATCCTGCGGACGCGGCGGCAAGATCCTAGAATCGCGACTTGACCCCGGCCTTCCGCGTCCGCCCCCCCCGGGGGGGCTGTTTACTTCTCCGGGTGTCCCATGTACAATGGAATCCGCGCGGGCGTTCCCCTCGCCCGGGAGGAAGGACAGGGACCCATGAGAGTGCTTTCCATCGCGTGCGTCGCCTCGTGTGCGGCGCTTCTGTGCGGATGCAGGCACGGCAGCCTCGCCAAGTCCGTGGCGCGGAACCAGTACAAGAT
>CALLYX010000239.1 GCA_937858775.1 uncultured bacterium
GCGTAGACGCTCCCGGGGAGTATCGGAACGACGCTTGCCGGGAAGGCGTACAGGCGCGTCGCGGAGAGGAGGAGCGCGGCGCGCCGGCGGATCGAGATCCCAGCGCCGTCCCCGCGCGCGCGCCTCCCCCCCCCCGCGCGCCCAGGGCTTCCCCGCGCGCCGGCCGGGAGGTTGTTCATCGCTTCCGCAGCAACTCGAGGAGGATCCCCTGGAGGCCCTCGTACGCCTCCTTCAGGTCGGCGACGCCGACCGATTCGTTCACGGTGTGCGCGTCTTTCTCGGCGCCCGGGCCGAAGCCGATCACCTCGATCTTCCGGTCCGGGAAGAGCTCGCGGTAACGCACGACCCCGCTCCCGTCGGTGCAGAATCCGTACGAGCCGAGCCGCGGCTTCTTCCCCGTCGCCTTCTCGAACCCGGCCATCGCCTTGAGGACGAGTTCCCCGTCGCGCGCGGCCTTCCACGCGGGGGCGAACTTCTTCTCGAGGATCGGCACCCCGGTCCACGTCACCGACTTCTCGGACGAGTAGCGGATGGATGGGGGACGGAAGCGCGGGTACCTCTTCCGGCCGTTCTCCACGACTCGCTCTATGTTGTCGCTGACGAGGCGGAGAATGCTCTCCTCGGTGTCGCCGGCGAGCGTCCGCAGGTCGTACGTGAGGTCCACCATGTGCGGCACGGTGGAGTTGCCGCCGCGGCCGTCGACCCCGCCGCCGCCGCCGACCGGGATCTTGATGTCGGTGGGGACGATGCTCCTCTCCCCGAGCACCTCGTCGCGCTCCGGACGGTACCAGACGTGGAAGGCGTCGATGATATACGCCACCTGCTCTATCGCGTTGATCACCTGGCGGCCCGTGGAGGCGTGCTGCGGCTCCCCGTAGGAGGTGAAGACGATCTCCCCGCGGCCGCGCTGCCCGATGTTGATCCGGCCCTCCGTCGACTCCCCTATGATCACGTAGTCGGGCTGTATATTCTTCAGGGCCTCGAGGAAGCACACCCCCTCGAAGAGCTCCTCCACCACCGTGCCGACCATGTAGACCCTGCCGCTGAACGGCCCCTGGAGCCCCGCAAGGTCGGCGGCGGCGTGGAGCATCACGCCCAATGAGCCTTTCATATCCACGGCGCCGCGGCCGTAGAGCCTGCCGTCCTTGACCGTGCCCGTGAAGGCGGGCGTTTCGGGGTTCCACTCGGCCGGGTTGGCGTTCACGGTGTCGAGATGGCCGCTGAGGACGATCTTCGGCCCCTCCCCGGAGCCGACCACCATCTCCGCCACGAGATTCCCCATCCTGTCCGAATGGGCGTTCTTGAAGCCGAGGCGGTTCGCGACCGGGATCAGGTGCTTGACGATCTTCTCCTCCTGTCCCGAGAGGGTCTGCATCTCTATGAGCCCCCGAATGCAGGCGAGGATCTCCTCGAATGGCGTCCGCTTCAGCGCGACGCCGGGTTCTTTGACGACCATGGTTCACCTCCTCCGTTTTCCGCACGGCCGGCCGCCCCCGCCCGAACGGGCGGCGGGGCGTATTCCTAGCGCGCGCGGGCCTTGGCCCTAGCGGCCCTATCTCTTTCCTTCGCGGCGCGCTCCTTCGCCCGCGCCGCTTCCTTTACGGCCCTGGCCTTCTCGGCGAGCTGCTCCTTCAAGGCGCGGCGGAAGGCCTTGACCGCCTCCTTCCCTCCCGGCCGGCGCCCGCGAAAACCCGGTATGTTGGCCTCCGCGACCCCTTCCGGGTCGAGGCCGTAGCATTCTATCTCGCTGTGGATGGAGTAGAGGGCGGTGAAATCGAGGCGCTCGATCGTCTCTCGCGGCACGAACGGCAGCAACCCCGCCACCGCGCTCCTGATGCCGCACCTCCCCGGGGCGTGGTATCCGTCCTTCTTCCTTATCATGCTTTTCCCCCTTTGAACTCCCGCGCTGACCGCAGGGGCGTATCATATCATATACTTGGGCGGTTGTATATGTCCGTGTCCGCGAATGGCCCCCAAACGGCGGGAAGGGGACGCGGGCGCCGCGCTCGGGACGCGGAATCCATGGGAGGGCCGCGCCCGGCGGTGCCGGGTCCGTTCCTGCGGGGAGGCGTTGCGGGACCGTCAGGTCTTCAGGAACCGGCCGGTGTGGCTTGCCGCGCACCGCATGACATCCTCGGGCGTCCCCTCGCAGACGATCCCCCCGCCCTTGGATCCCCCGCCGGGCCCGAGGTCGATGATCCAGTCGGCGTGCCGGATGACATCCAGGTTGTGCTCGATCACGACCACCGTATTGCCGTTTCCGACCAGCCTCCCGACGACCTGCATCAGCTTTTCGATGTCGGCCATGTGGAGCCCCGTGGTGGGCTCGTCCATCACGTAGACCTTCCCCTTGCGGTGGAGTTCCGAGGCCAGCTTGATCCGCTGCGCCTCCCCCCCCGACAGCGTGCTCAGCGGCTGGCCGATAGCGAGGTAGTCGAGACCGACGTCGCACAACACCGCCAGCCTCCTCTTCGTCTCCGGGTCGTCGAAGAAGCCGCGCGCCTCCTCGGCCGTCATGGACAGGACGTCGTGGATGCTCTTGCCCTTGCAGCGGAGGACGAGCACCTCGTCCGTGTACCGTTTCCCGCCGCACTCGTCGCAGACGACCTTGACCTCGTCGAGGAAGCTCATCTCGACGCTGATGGAGCCGAGCCCCTTGCACTCGGGGCACGCCCCCCGGGAGTTGAAACTGAAGAGGGACGGGTCGGAGGACGTGGCGCGCGCGAACTCCTTCCGCACGAGATCGAAAAAGCCGATGTACGTCGCCGGGTTCGACCGGGAGGACCTCCCGACCGGCGACTGGTCGATGACGACCGCCCCGGGGTGTTGCGCGAGGAAGACGCCGTGGATCAGGGTGCTCTTCCCGGAGCCGGCGACGCCGGTCACGCAGGTGAGCACCCCCTTCGGGATGCGCGTCGAGATGTTCTTGAGGTTATGAAGCGCCGCGTTGCGGATCTCGAACGATTCGGTCCACGCCCTTCTCGGCCCCCCGCGCCCGGCCGCCCGGCCGAGATGCCTCGCGGTGATCCCCCCGGAGCGCCCGAGCCCCTCGACCGGCCCCGCATATACGACCTCCCCGCCGCGGCTGCCCGCTAGCGGCCCGATATCCACCGCGTAGTCGGCCGATCGTATGACGGACGGGTCGTGCTCCACGACGAAGACGCTGTTCCCCTTGTCCCGGAGCCGCCGGAGCATCGCGATCATCGAGTCGATATCCTTGGGGTGGAGGCCGATCGACGGCTCGTCCAGGATGTAGATCAGGTCCACGAGGTCGCAGCCGAGCTGCCGGGCCATCTTCACCCGCTGGCTCTCCCCGCCCGATAGGGTGGCCACGGCGCGGTTGAGGGAGAGGTAGCCGACGTCGATCTCAACCATGTAGGAGAGCATCTGCCTCATCTTGTCGACCATCGGCCTCGCCACGTCGCCCTCGACCGTCCCTAGAAAGCCGCGCAGGTCGGAGAGCTCCATCCGGACCAGATCGGGGATCGTTCTGCCGTTCAGCGCGACGGAGCGCGCCCGTTCGTTGATCCGCGTCCCTCCGCAGGAGTCGCAGTCGGAGTAGATGAAATATTTCTCGTACGCGTCCCGCCGCGCCTCGGATAGCTGCTCCTTCGCCTTGTTGATGTGGAGCCGCTCGAGCTTCCGGACGATCCCCTGGTAGTTCTTCGTGTACGTCCCGGCGCCGTGCTTCCGCTCGACCGGGATCGCCTCCGCGTAGAGGAGGTCGCGGAGCTCCCGCCCGGAGAACTCCCCGAGCTTCTTGTCCACGTCGAAGAGGCCGATCGCGACCATCTCGCGCCAGTTCCACGCGCCCACCTTGTAATCCGGGTGGGCGATCGCCCCCTCGCGGATCGACTTCCCCCGGTCGATGAGGCGCTCGATGTCGATCCGGATCCGCTTCCCGAGCCCCTTGCAGTCGGGGCACATCCCGGAGGGGTGGTTGAAACCGAAGAGGAACGACGGACCGATGAACGGCGTGCCGCATCGGGAGAAGAGGAGGCGGAGGTAGGTGTAGAGCTCGGTCGCGGTCCCCACGGTGCTCCGCAGCGTCGTCCCCATCCGTTTCTGGTCGATCACGATCGCGGTGGAGATGTTCACTATCTCATCGACGTCGGGCTTGGAGAGCTTGGGCAGGCGCGCGCGGGCAAAGGAGGAGAACGTCTCGATGAGCTGCCGTTGCGCCTCGGTGTAGATCGTGTCGAAGACGAGGGAGGATTTCCCCGATCCGGAGACCCCCGTGAAGACCACGATCCGGTCCTTCGGGATCTCCAGCGAGATCCCTTTGAGGTTGTGCATCCGCGCGTTCGTGATGATGATCTTTTCCGGCCTCAAAGCGCCCTCCATTCGATCCTGCCGCCCCGTCCTCCGCCTCCCCCGGGCGTCCCGCCGAGGGGGAAGATCATCGCACCCTCCACGCCCCGTATTCGCTGAAAGTCCCGACGCGGAACTCAGACTCCCACGCCCGGCATCCCGCCACGTCCGCGAGCCCGTTCTGGAAGACCAATCCGGTCTCCTTCGGCGATCTCTCGATGCTCCGCCGAGCGCGAAGTGAAGGTGGTCCGGCGTCAGCGACGGACGCCTGACGCGGAATCCCTCCCGCGCCCCCGCGGCGAACGCCTCGCCCCTCAACCGCCCGAGGGGCTGCTCCCCTCCGCACCGGCACCTCCCCGCCGTCACTGGGACCACGTGGAGGTTGTACCAGTACCGGCCGCTCGCGGTCGCTACCGGCCGGGCGAGATCCACGTCGTCCCCCTCCACGGTGAACCGGCGGATCAGCTCCCTGAAGCGCGGGTCGGCGAACTCGCCGCGGTCCGCCCGCCGCGCGAGGTGCCCCCACGGCGTCCCGCCGGGGGGGAAGATTCACTCCCCCCGGCGAGCCCCGCGACCAGATCCCGTATCGCCTTCGCGACCTCGACGAGCTTACGGCAGTCCACGACTCCCGGGACGTCCCCGGCGGTGTGCGTGATCTCCGACATCAGGCCCGGCAATCCCCCCGACGTGAACGCTATCGCCGGGCGCCCGTTCAGGACGAAGAGCATGTGATCGCCCTGCGGCCACGGCCGCCCCTCGGCGAGGCCCGGCCTCCCGCGAAAGCGCTCCGTTGCCGTCTTCCGGAGAGGCGCCGGGCATTCGTAGAACGAGTAGGCGGTACTCCCTTCCCGGAACCCGGCGCCGTCGATGTTGATTCCCGCGACCACGCTCTTCAATTCCCCCCCGTATCGCCGCAGATAGTCCATCTCGCCCCCGGCGGTGTAGTTGTCCTCTCCGTTCACGGCCAGGATCTCGACGCCGAGCCTCCCCGCGTACCCCTCCAGCAGTTCCCCCAGGAGAAGAAGCACCGTCGCGCCCGAGGCGTTGTCCACGGCCCCGGGGGTGGTCTCCTTCGCGTCGATGTGTGCGCAGACGACGATCTTCTCCGCCGCGCCGGGGTTCTTCCGCGCGAGGACGTTCCACGCGGTAGCCGGGATGCGCCGAGCGGCGCACTTCGCCGTGAAGACCTGACCGGCGAGCATCGCGATCTCCCCCCCATCGACATCCGTGCAGAAGACGGAAGGGATGTCGAAATCCCCGTCCTCGATCAGGGGGTGCGGGTAGAGCCCCCCGGCGAGGGCCGGGTTCCTTCCTGTCGCCCCTATGATGACCGCCGGACGCTTCTCATCGAGGAGCGCGTAGATCCGCTTGTGGCGATCGGGGTTGTAGAAGACGAAGTTCTTGGGCATCAGTTGCTCCTTGCAGAGCGCCCCCCGCATCAGGAGGATCTTCCCCATGCAGCGGCACCGCTCGAGCCCCTTGACCGTGGAGACCGCGACGAGCTCCGCCGTGACGTCGAAGCCGTTCGAATACGGGCTTATCAGGACGTTGAACCGCCGCCCCCCGCACGCGAGGGCCGCTTTGCCCGCGCGATGGTCGAGGCAGGTAAACGGCGTCGTGTCGAGCCGCCAGCCCCACCGGCCGATCGTCCGGGCGAAGAACCTCGCCGCCTCGCGGTTCCCGGGCGAGCCGGTCCGCCTGTTTGGCCTCACGCCGCACAGCTTCTCGAGGTACGCCTCCGCCTTCCGAGAGAGATCGCGCGACCTCCCGGTCTTCTTCCCCGTCTTCAGCACGTGTATCCTCCCGACCTTGCCGCCTCGTGGGCGGACTCGCACGGCTCTCCCGCGGGGCGGGACTTTCACCCCCGACCGGCCGCCTCGTGGAGGTGGAACCTCCCCCCCCCGCATCGTCCCTCACCTCCCGAGCTTTCCCAGATAGTCGTCCACCCACTTCATCTCCGCCTTCAGGAGATACACCGGGCGCTCGGCGATTCCAAGCCGGTGCGGCGGGCACCCGGCGCTGCGCAGGTACTTCTGCAACTCCCCGTAGCAGCGCGCCCTCTCCTCCAGCCCGGCCCGGTACTTCTCGAGCGCGGCGCGCGCCGTCTTCCGCGGCAGGATGCCGCAGTTGGCGATCCCGATATCGACCGGCCACTTGATGTGCCCCGGGTCGCTCAACAGGGCCTCCAGTTTCTTCGCGAGCGCCTTCCGCCCCTTCCGGCTTATCGCGTAGAGCACCCTGAGGCGATTCTGCGGGCTCACCATGTTCGTCCGCTTCACCAACCCCGCCCTCTCGCACTTCCGCAGCAGCTTGTAGATCGACGACATCGAGAGGTCGGTCCAGTAGCGCATGTCGCGCTCCCTGACGTCCTTCTCGATCTGGTACGGGTGCTTCGCCCCCTCGGAGAGCAGCCCGAGCAGCGCGGCCCCCGCGTCGGTCAGGCGTTTCATGGCGGCCCCCTCGGCCCGGTGTTATCATAACGATCCAATATAGTATGATTATAATATCATGTCAACAGGAATACGGCCCGGGGCGCTTCGAGGGGATGTAAATTGAAGTGAGGGCTTTCGGAAGCGGGTTTCCCCCCCTCGCCCACATGGGGGCGGGGGGGCGAAGATCGGCGCGGGATGGGACAATCGTTCTCGCGCACGGGCCGATTGCGGGGGGAAACGGCACGCGGCCCTTTCCGCGCGCGCATCGGCCGGCGGGACGATCATGGCGGAGGGGGTGGGATTCGAACCCACGAGGCCCTTGCGGGCCTACCGGTTTTCAAGACCGGCGCTTTCGTCCGCTCAGCCACCCCTCCGACCGTCATCCATGATGATACTACTCAACGCGCGTCCGGGGGAACAGCAATAAGC
>CALLYX010000240.1 GCA_937858775.1 uncultured bacterium
CTCGCCGCCGGCGAGTGGCGGGCGCTCGCGGCGGCCCAGGCGGAAGGGGCGCGGGCGGATTGCGGCCTGCGCGTGGCGATTGTCGGGAAACCGAACGCCGGCAAGTCGAGCATTTTCAACCGGCTGCTGGGCGCCGACCGGGCGCTTGTCACTGCGGATAGAGGGACGACGCGGGATGCGATACAGGAGGAGTCGGCGCTGGGCGGCATCAAGGTAAGGCTCACGGACACGGCGGGGATATGCGACGACCACGCGGACGCGGCCGGTAAGGCGAGCGTGGAAAGAAGCGTCGCCGCGCTGAAAGAGGCGGAGCTGCTTATATTTGTCGCGGACGGATCGAAGCCGTGGTCCATCGAGGACCACGCGATAGCCCGAATGACCCGGGGCAAAATAGGACTTCTGGTATTGAACAAGAAAGACTTGGGCCTGGCGCTTGATCAGGCCGGCTATCCCGCTGAGCTGGCCGGGTGGAAGAGGATAGCCGCCAGCGCCAAAGAAGGGCAAGGAATGGATGAGATAAAAAGGCACATAATAGATGAATATCAAACATTAACAGATAAGGTAGATGGCGATTCTGCCATCATCTGTTCAGTCCAGCAAGCCGACGCGATCAGGCGTTGCGGAGAGGCGATCAACGAGGCTGTCGTATTGTCGAGTACCGAAGGCCTGGAGGAATTGATCGCCCACGAGTTGAGGATTGCGTGGGAAGCTCTCGGAGAAATCACGGGAGAGAGCGCGGGATCCGAACTGTTGGATAAGATCTTTTCCAGGTTCTGCATAGGCAAATGAGCAACTCGCCGTATATATATCCCAAAGTATATGACTGTATTGTAGTCGGGGCAGGCCATGCCGGCTGTGAAGCCGCGCTCGCGGCTTCCAGGATGGGATGCAAAGTCCTTTTGTTGACGGGGAGCATGGAATCGATCGCGAGAATGTCTTGCAATCCATCGATAGGGGGTATAGCGAAAGGACACCTTGTGCGCGAAATAGACGCGCTCGGCGGGGAAATGGCGCTGAATATAGACGAGACAGGGATCCAGTTCAAGGTGCTCAACCGCAGGAAAGGACCGGCCATGTGGTCGTCGAGGGCGCAGGCGGACAAGGCCGCATACAGCGCCCGGATGAAGGAGGTGATCGAGAAACAAGAGGGGCTGGATCTAAAGCAGGAGATGGTGGTCGGAATAGCGGAAGAGGCGGGGATCGTGAAGGGTGTCGAATGCGCGTCAGGCAATAGATACTGCGCAAAGAGCGCCGTGCTGGCGCCCGGCACCTTTCTGAACGGAATCCTTCACATGGGGGCGTGGAGCGGCGGAGGAGGACGGGCGGGGGAAGCACCTTCTGCGGCGTTGGCGTCATCTCTCGGCAAGCTCGGCTTCGAGATGGGCAGGCTGAAGACAGGAACTCCGCCGCGTGTCGACGCGAGAAGCGTGGATTTCAAGGCCATGGTGCGGCAAGACGGGGACCCGACCCCACTCCCCTTCTCCTTTAGATCAAGGGCGCTTGAGATCGAGCAGATGCCGTGCTACGTCACGCACACAACTCCGAGAACGGCGGAGATAATCAGAGCCAACCTCCATACCTCTCCTCTCTTTGCCGGCAGGATCCATGGAACAGGCGTGCGGTATTGCCCATCCATAGAGGACAAGGTGGTCAAGTTCCCCGACAGGCCATCGCACCAGGTCTTCGTCGAACCGGAGGGTCGGCGCACCTCGGAAGTGTACCTGAACGGCATTTCTACCAGCTTGCCATACGAGGTGCAGATCGAGGTCGTTCGATCCATTCGCGGACTTGAACGCGCGGAGATTATGCGCCCGGGTTATGCCGTGGAGTACGACTATCTTCCGCCTACGCAGCTTGTTCCGGCCTTGGAGTCGAAGCTCATTCGGAATCTCTATCTGGCCGGCCAGATCAACGGTACTTCCGGATATGAAGAGGCGGCGGCGCAGGGTATCATGGCCGGTATCAACGCGGCGTTGAAAGTGAAAGGAGAGGCGCCTTTTGTTCTCAAGAGGTCCGAGGCGTATATCGGGGTGCTGCTGGACGATCTCGCCACGAAAGGGACAAAAGAACCGTACAGGATGTTCACTTCGAGGGCCGAGTATCGTCTTTCTCTCAGGCAGGACAACGCGGATATGCGCCTAATGGGCTATGGACACATGTTAGGTCTCATCTCAGACGAGCAGGTATCGAGAGTGGAAAGAAAGAGAGAACTGGTTCGCGAGGGGTTGGATAGGCTCGCGGAAGTGAGGATCGGCTCCGTTACGGGGGACCGGATCCTGAGACGGCCGGGCGTCTCGTGGGCGGATCTCGTGCGGGAAAACGGGAGCGCGATGCCGGAGTACGGCCCCGATGTGATACAGCAGATCGAGAGCGAGGTGAAGTACGCAGGATATCTGAAAAGGCAGGCCGAGGATATAGAGC
>CALLYX010000241.1 GCA_937858775.1 uncultured bacterium
GAGGTCAGCCGTCCATCCCTTCACGATCCCGCCGAGATCCATCTGCCCGGCCAGCAGTTCCACGGAAAGCCCCGAGACCCGGATGACCTTCGCCGGATCGGGCACGCGTTGCGGCTCGAGTGGGCCCTCCGCGTCGATCTCCTTGAACGTCCGGTCGTACCCCGCCTTCGCCAGCGCCGGGAGGACCATCGGGTTGAAGTACCCGCCGGTCAGCTGATGCGCATCGATCGCCATGGCCACGACCCGCGCGAGCCATGCGTCCTCGATGACCTCGCCCCGGTTCAGCCTCGAGAGCAGGCTCTGTTCGCGGAAGCGCGAGAAGCGCTCCTCCTGCTGTTCGAACAGCAGCCGCACGCCGATGAACGCGCCGGGCGGCGGCGCCCGGTTCCCCAGGATCAAGGCGGGGCCTGCCGAGCGGCAGGAAGGCCGCGAAGGCCGGGCGCGGTCCCGCTGGGCCGCTACTCCCCAGGGGCGGCCGGGGCGGCCGGGGGCGGCGCGGGCGCGCCCGCCTTGGGCGGGTGCTGCGCCGCCGGCACCCTGCCCACCACCGACCTGCTCCCCGCAGGGCCCGCGCCCGACGGGCGCAGCCGCGTGAAGACGAGGCAGGTGAGGACGAATATCACGGCTAGGACGGTCGTCGCCTTCGAGAGCACGTCGCCCGCGCGGGCGCCGAATATCGTCTGGCCGCCGCCGCCCAGCCCGAACGCCCCCGAAAGCCCGGCGTCCTTTCCGGACTGCAGCAGGACCGCCGCGATTAAAAGAATGCAAGCCGTCACGTGTACAAAGGCCACCAACATGAAAAGCATCTTCGTCTCCTTGCATGCTATCGCCCCGGGCCGACGCTCGATGCACGTGCCGCGACGGCACGGGCGCCCGCGCCGATCCGGGGCGCGATCACGCTACGCGCGGAACCGCGCTATGCGGATGAACGGTTCCGCTTTCAGGCTCGCGCCGCCGACCAGGGCGCCGTCGATATCCTCCATCGACATCAAGGCGTCGATATTCTCCGGGGTGACGCTGCCGCCGTACAGGAGGACGATCCCCGACGCCGCCTCCGGCGAGCAGCGTTCGCGCACCCAGAGCCGGATCGTAGCGTGGGCCGCCTCGGCCTGCGCGGGGGCCGCCGTCCGTCCCGTCCCGATCGCCCAAACCGGTTCGTAGGCGATCACGCATTTTTTTAGGTCGGCCTCGGCGAGGCCGGCGAACGAACCGTCGCACTGTTTTCTCAGGACCTCGTCCGTGACCCCCTGCTCCCGCTTCTCGATCGTCTCGCCGACGCAGACGATGGGGGTGAGGCCGACGAGGAGGGCGGTGCCGATCTTCCTGCGCACGATCTCGTTCGTGTCGCCGAAAAGCCGGCGCCGCTCGGAGTGGCCGATGATGACATACCGGCAGCCCACATCCCTGAGCATCGCCCCGCTCACCTCTCCCGTGAACGCCCCCTCGGGTTCGTACGAGATATCCTGCGCGCCGAGCTGCAAGGCGGTCCCGGCGAGCATCTCCCCCACGGTGGCGAGGGCGGTGTACGGCGGGCATACGGCGATATCCCTGTCCCGAACGGCGTGGAGCGGCCCCTTGAGGGCGGCCACAAGCTCGATCGACTCCCTGAGCGTCTTGTGCATCTTCCAATTGCCGACGATCAGCGCTTTTCTCATGCCCTCTCCGATGACGAATGCCCGGTTTTTCGCCGCCCCCGCCGTGGCCCGTTCCCTCTCCCCCGGGGCGCGCCCCGGATCAGCGGCCCGTAAGCGCCGCGATCCCGGGCAGCTCCCTCCCCTCGAGGAACTCGAGGGAGGCCCCTCCGCCGGTGGAGATATGCGTGATCTTCCCCGCGAGTCCGAACTCGTTCACCGCGGCGACCGAGTCCCCGCCGCCGATGACGCTCACCGCCTTCGCCTCCGCCACGCGCCGCGCTATTCCCCTCGTGCCCTCGGCAAACGCGGGCACCTCGAAGATGCCCATCGGGCCGTTCCAGAAGATGGTCCGCGCCGCGTCTATCTCCGCGCCGTACCGCGCTATCGTGCACGGGCCGATGTCCACGCCGATCCACCCCTCGCGGATCCCGTCCCGGCCGACCGTCTCGGCCGGGGATGTCCCGTCGGCCTTCCGCGAGACCACGTGGTCCTCGGGGAGAAGCAGCGCGCCCTCCCTCGCGGGCGCGGCGGCGAGGATCCCGGCCGCGGTTCCGATCATACCGGGCTCCACCAACGAGGCGCCCACCGGTATCCCCTCTGCCTTCAGCAGCGTGTAGCTCATCGCGCCGCCGATTAGTATCCGGTCCGCCTTAGTCATCAGGTTCTCGATAACCGCTATCTTGCCGGAGATCTTGGCGCCCCCCAGGATCGCCACGAACGGCCTCGCCGGATCGGAGAGCAGTTTCCCGAGATATTGCATCTCGTCCCGCATGAGGTAGCCCGCCGCCGCCTGCGGCAGAAAACGTGTCACCCCGACGGTTGAGGCGTGCGCCCGGTGGGCCGTGCCGAAGGCGTCGTTCACGTATAGGTCGCCGAGGGAGGCGAGCTCCTCGCTGAAGGCGGCGTCGTTCTTCTCCTCCTCCGGGTGGAAGCGGAGGTTCTCGAGCATCACCGCGTCGCCGGGGGCCATGGCCGCGACCGCCTTGGCCGCCTTCGGGCCGACGCAGTCGTCCGCCTGCCGGACATGTTGCCGGAGGATCTCGGAGAGGCGGGCGGCGACGGGGGCGAGGCTCAGCGAGGGGACCCGCTTCCCCTTCGGGCGCCCGAGGTGCGACATCAGCACGAGTTTCCCCCCGTGCCCGACGATATACTGGATCGAGGGGAGCGCCGCGCGGATGCGGCTGTCGTCCGCCACGCGCCCCGAAGGGTCGAGCGGGACGTTGAAATCGACGCGCATGAGGACGCGTTTCCCCTTGACGTCGAGATCCTCGATGAAGAGCTTGGTCATCACGCCCGCGCCCCAGCCCGGACCGTCAGAGCCCGCCGGCCATGATCTTCAGAAGGTCGGCGCAGCGGCAGGAGTAGCCCCACTCGTTGTCGTACCAGCCGACGACCTTCACCATCCGGTCGCCGACCGCCATGGTGCAGGGGGCGTCGA
>CALLYX010000242.1 GCA_937858775.1 uncultured bacterium
CCGGGCCGCCATCTCCGCGCGTCCCTCCGGGGAAACGGCCGCATCGCCGGCGAAGCGCCTCGTCGTGAAGACGTGCGCGAGCCGCGTCTCGGCTGCGAGGATGCGGAAAAGGCAATGGTCGTCTCTCTGGATCACTATGCCGCCTCGCGGACGTCACTGAAGGGGCGGTGGGAAGGCCCCGCCTGCGCCCAGCTCTTTCATCGCTTATGCCCCACCCCGGAGGAGCGCCCCGCCGGGCCCATCCCCGGGGCTGGACGGCCGGCGGCCGCGCTATTGCCCCTTCGGTGAAACAGCCGCCCCGCGCCCACGCGGATGGAATTCAATCCACCGAACTCACCCGCACGCCGCGCAGCGCCTGCACTCCCGGACGGTGCATCGGGGGGTGGGCTCCCCTTTCACGAACCGCTCGTATTCGGCCAGCAGGTACCCCTTCCCCGCCCCGCCATCGAGATGATCCCACGGGAACACCTCCCCGGTCTCCCTCCCCCGCATGGCGTATCGTTCGATAGCCCCCTCCGGCATCCGCCCCTCGACCAGGAACCCGCCGAGCGCGCGGTCCCCCCGTGCGAGGAGTCCCTCGACAAGCGCCCCCCGCGCGCTCTGCCCGCTCAGGCGCACGCGGGGGATGCGCGAAAGCATCCCGTGGACAAGGCGGTATCTCCTCTTCAGCTCCGCCTCCGACTCCATCCCCGCCCACTGGAGGGGCGTGTTCGCCTTGGGGACCAGGCAACCCACACTCACCCGGACGTTGATCCGCGCCGCCGCCGCTTCGACCCCCGCGGCGATCGCCTCCAGGTCGGCGTCCCGTTCCCCGGGTATGCCGATCATGTAGTAGAGTTTCAGATCGCGCAGGCCCGCCCCCGCCGCGCGTTCGGCGGCCGAGGCGATCTCAGCCGGCGGAATGGACTTGTTGATCCTCCGCTGTAGAAAGGCGGAGGGCGTCTCCGGGGCGATCGTAAGGGCGCGCATGCCGCCCTCCGCGAGGAGGCGGAGGAGACGGTCGCCCAGCGCGTCCGCACGCAGGCTGGAGACGGAGACGCGCCCGCCGCGCGCGACGACCTCCCCGCATGTCTCCTCGAGCCATGGGCAATCCGATAGGGAGGGGCCGAACAGCGCGATTCCCCCCGCCATCTCCATCCCGCGCGCTACCGCCGCCGCCAACGCCTCCCTGCCCCTTGTGCGCGGCGGGCGGTAGGCGTAGTCGGCCACGCAGAACCGGCATCCCCACCCGCAGCCGCGCATCACCTCCACCAGCGCCCTGCCGCCGAAATCCGTCTCGGGCGTGACGACGGGCGCGAGGCCGGGCCACCGGTCGAGGTCGCCGACCAGGCGCCGGGAGGGCCGCGGCAGCGACCGGTCGGCCGGCTCGACCGCCGCGAGCCGCCCCCCGGGGTCCGTGCGCGGCGTGAAGAGCCGCGGGACATAGACCCCAGGGACCTCGGCCAGGGCCCGG
>CALLYX010000243.1 GCA_937858775.1 uncultured bacterium
GGTCCGGACGATGAAGCCGACGCCCGCGGGGACGCGGATTTCGCGCAGTATATGGCGGAGCCGGCGCCGCTCGGCGAAGTCGGTGATGCGGCGCGAGATGCCTATCTGCTGGGCCCCCGGCATCATCACCAGGTAGCGCCCGGCGATGGAGATGTTGGTGGAGAGGCGGACCCCCTTCGTGCCGATCGGCTCCTTGATGATCTGGACCAGGACTTCCTGGCCCTTGGCGATCATCTTGTCGATCGGCTGCCGCTTCGAATCCGGCCGCCCGTCCTCGGGCTCGTCCACATCTTCACCCGAGATCTCCCTGCAGGCCGCCGCCTCGCTGGCGATATCCGAAGCGTGCAGGAATCCGTTCCGGTCGAGGCCTATGTCTACGAAGGCGGCCTGGATGGCCGGGAGGACGTTCCGGACCACGCCCTTGTAGACGTTGCCTACGAGCGTCTTCTCATGAGTCCTCTCGATGAGGATCTCCTGGAGCCTGCCGTCCTCCAGTATGCCCACGCGGGTCTCGCGGGGCTCGACGTTGATGATGATCTGTCTGTCCATCGAAATGCGTCCTTTCCGCGCGCGCGCGCCCCGCCCGTGGGGGATTCGCCCCCGGGGAGAGATCACGGCGGGCGGCCGCGTGGCGCGCCCCCCGCCGCCGGAAGGGGGCGGCGGCGGCCGCCGCTCGCCCCGACACCGCCCAGCCGATGGGCATCATGGCCGTCTCCCCGCGACGCCGCCTCGCGGCTGTCGCCCCCGCAACGCAGGCCCGCGCGGCCTGTTGTGGATCGTATCCCCGCCCGGGAGGATATCCACCCGGGCGAGCGGTATCTTCCTCGCGCGCTCGCCCGGTATCCCGAGCACCGCCTCCAGCAGCTCATGCGGATTCACGGTCCCCTTCTCCCCGATCCCAACCGTGCACAGGAGCCGTGCGGTCCCGCCGGGGCCGTGTTCGCATCTGAGCTCGTGAATCAGGGGTCGTATGTCGCGATACCGCTCCCCTTTTGCGGTGCGCCTCTTCACGACAATGCTCGCGGCGCCCAGCGCCGCCACGCACTTCTCCGCGGCGCCTTCAGCGTCCGCGCCTTTCAGTACCGCCTCGTACCTGGCCAGGGCGGCCTCCGCGCAGAGCGAGGCGCCGGATTCCGGTATCGGCCTCATGTCGACCAGGCTTATCCCGGCGGGAAGGGCGGCCCGAATCCGCTCTCCCGCGCGCGACATATCCTGCGCGGGATCGAACGACACATCGAGCATCTCCCGCAGACCGGCTACGCCGAGCGGCAGCGGCGGGCCGAAGGAGATCAGCGGATGCGGCGAAAAACCGCGCGACATCCTTACCGACAAGCCGGCCCTTCGGAACACCCTCTG
Organism: uncultured bacterium; assembly: GCA_937858775.1. Taxonomy (GTDB): domain Bacteria; phylum Auribacterota; class Tritonobacteria; order UBA1439; family UBA1439; genus UBA1439. The sequence goes on from CALLYX010000243.1 coordinate 1,357, forward strand.
CCAGAGCCTGATAAGGTCAAGGTGGGAGATGAACCTGATCAGGCCCTCCTTCGAATAGGTAAGCCGGTGCATGGTTCGGGATAGATTATCGCACGCCGGGCCGGGGCGGCAATACAAAAAGCTGGCCGGGATTCCAGCCGGCGCGCGCGCGGAACTCACCGCGGCAGCGGCGCCGCCTTCCCGGGCGGGGGCGACCCCGACGCCTCTTCCCCGCTTGGACCCCCCGCCAGGCGCAGCACCGCCGCTTCCAGATCGGCCATGTCGACCGAGGTGTTTCGGCACGGCCCCTCCGGCCTGCGGTTCGGGATGCAGATGACGGGAACCCCGCCGGCCCCGTGGAGGCCCTCCACGAGCTCGCGTTCGCAGGCGACCGCTATGACGCCGGCGGGCTTGAGGTCCCGGACCATCGCACGGGCGAGACGGCCCCCCGTCGCCACCGCCATGGCGAAGCCGTGCCGTTCCATCAGGGGGAGGAGCGCCGCCATGTCGCACTTCCCGCACCGGAGGCAGTTGCGGACATCCTCCGTGACCGCCCGGGCGCACCCCTCGCGCTGGAGGCAGCGGGGGAGGATGACAAGAAGGCGCCCGCGGATTCGCCCTTTCGAACAGCCCGGCTCCAGGCCGTTGCTGAAGGCGAGATACGACGCGGCCACGGCGTCCGCCGAGCGGCCGGCGGCGAGCCCCGCGAGACGGCAGGCCGGATAGAGCGCCCCTAGCGCTCTACGCCTCGCGTTCGCGGACAAGGGGCGAAGGAGATTCCTTCCCGTCGCCGCTGAAACCGCCTCCAACAGGAGAAGCAAGCCCCACGCGCCCGCGGCCGCGGCCAACGCCCCCCGGAAAGGCGCCGCGGCCGCGGGGGCGAGAAGGCGCGAGGCGGTCGCGGCCGCGCCGCCGGCCGCGACGGAAACGGCCGTGGCGAGGGAAAGATAGAGCGCGGCCGAGGCCGACTTCCCCCGCCCGGCCGGCGCTGCCGGGTCGGTGCGCTCATGCCCGATCACGGCCATCTTCGGTTCCTCCCCGCCCCGCGTCTCTCACTCCTCAAGCTCCCTGATCCAGCCCTGCACCTCCGCCGCGTCCGCGGCGGCCGGGAGTAGCTCGAGATACGCCCTGAAATGCCCGGCGGCCTTCCGCCGATCCGTGCTCCGGAGGCGGTAGATCTGCCCGAGGCCGAAATGGGCCTCCGCGGCGGCGGGGGCGTGCTCGAGCGCCCTCTCGTACTCCGCGATGGCGCCGCCGAAATCCCTCCTGGCCGCCAGCGCCTCGGCCAGCCGGCACCGGGCGGCGGCGAAATCCGGATCGATCCTTACGGCCTCGCGGAACTTTTCCTCCGCCTTCCCCTGCTCCCCCATCTTCATGAGGCAGACGCCGCAGTTGTACCAGGCGAACCGCATCCCCGGCGCGCACTCGCTCGCCTTCTCGAATGCCTCCGCCGCCTCGGGGTACCTTCCGCTTTTCTCGCACACGACCCCCAGGCTGAACCACGCCGTGCTCATCCCCGGCTGCTCCCCGAGCGCCTTCCTGTAGTAGCCGATGCTCCTCTCCGCGGGGAATCCTTTGCCGTAGCGCTCGTCGCCGGCGAATTCGCAAAGGTACGCCATCCCCAGGCACGCGGCAACCGACCGCGGATTCTCGGCGAGGGCCGCGGCGTATTCCCGCCCCGCTGCGGCGTGGTCGCCGCGATCGAGGGCGGCCCTGCCGCGGGCCAGGGACTTCTCCAGGCGATCCGCCGCGGCCGGGGGCGCGGCGGCGGGGGGCGGAGGCGCCCCGAGGACGTTGTCGAGTTCGAGGTTGTCCGCCTTCAGGGTCGGCATGAGGCCGAAGGCGATCCGCGCCTCCCGCCGCGCGTCCTCCCTCCTGCCCGACGCGAGATAGAGCCTCGCGAGGGCGAGGTGCGCCTTCTCGTCCCTCGGGCACGCGGAGACGGCCCGGGCGAACGCCTCCTCGGCGCCGCGCGGATCCCCCCGCGCCTCGAGCACGACACCCAGGCTGTACGCCGCCCCGGGGGTGAGGGGATCGATCCCCAGGGCCCTCCTGAGATCGGAAACCGCCCCTTGCGTATCGCCGAGCTCCGCGCGGGTGATACCGATATTGCTCCACGCCTCGGCCATCTGCGGGTCGAGGGAGAGCGCGGCCTCGAACTCCCCTATCGCCTTCCTCTTCAGGTAGAGGCTGCGGTAGCAACTGCCGAGGTTGTTGCGCGCAGCGGCGGCGTACTCGGGGCAGCCCGCGGCCTTCCCGAACTCGACCGCGGCCTCCGCGAAGAGCCCCTTGGCAGCAAGGACGAGCCCGGTATGATACGGCAAGGCGCACACGCGTTCCCATTCGGGATCGCCGCCGCCGCGCTCGGCGGCGCGTCGAAATGCGTCGAGGGCCCTGTCGTGGTCGCCCAGCTTCTCGTAGCAGAACCCCAGCCTGTAATACATCTCCCTGTCCGGGATGCCGGCGACTATGGCCTTCTTGAGCTCGGCGATGCCCCGGGCGTAATTCCTCTGTTCCGCGCGGCCGGGCGTCTCTATCTCGGCGTCTAAGAGCCGGTAGGCGCGGTCCCATATCGAGAGAAGCTCGGTCGCGGCGTGACCGGCGGGCACGGTTCCCGCCGGCGCCGGCGCGGGGAACGGCGCGGCAGGCGGAAGCCCGGGGGCTGACGCTCCCTCCCCACTCCCCGGCGGCAGAGAAGGGAGCGGGATACCGGCGGCGCCCCGCGAGAGAAACGCCGCGCCGAGCGCGGCGGCGGCCGTCTTGATGGGAAGTTTCATCGGGTTTAGGGCCGGTTCAGCTGCCGGAGTCCCGGCGGAACGAGTATATCACACGCCGGGAACGGGGGACACTCATTGCAACATTATGCGCCGCAGTCCGTTGAATTACCTATCGCGGCGCGGGGGAGATCCGCGATCAATCGACGCAGATCGAGCCCTTGTTGCGCTCGAACAACTTTTCGCCGATGCCCGGAACTTTTTTGAGATCCTCGATGCGTGAGAAACGGCCGCTCTTCTCCCTGAAGTCTACGATAGCCGCCGCCTTCCTGGGCCCGATGCCGCTGAGGGCATCCAGTTCCGCCGCCGAGGCGCTGTTGAGGTTGATTTTTGCCGCCGGGGCGGCGCCCCCGGCCTGCCGGGACCCGCCCGCCGGCGCGGCACTCCGCGGCGGGGCTGGAATCTCCCCGCCCGACGAGACGGCGATCCTTCCGAGCGACCGCACTCCGATGGACGTCCCGTTGCTCTCGATCACCATAGCCCCCTGGGGCCCGTACGGGGAGCCGACCGCCTTCAAATCCGCCGAAGATCCCGTAAAGAGGAAGGCGGGCGCCTCCGCCGACGGCGGGGGGCGCGCCGCCGCCCCGCCCGCGTGAGCCGAGCGGGAGAGAAGAAACGAGTTGCCGCCATGGACGATGCAGAGAGTGAGGCTCCTCCCGTCCGCGGGGCCTGACCCGAAGGAGCCGGCCCGCAGGAGATAGAGCCTGGTCGGGCCGAGCGGGATGTTCTCCATGCCGCGGACCACGCGATACTCCGTATCCTTCCGCCTGACGAGGTCGACGAACTCAGCGTAACGCGCATCCTCCCCCCGGAAGCCCGGGTCGAAGAGCTGGCCGACCCTTACGCGGCGCATCAGCTCGACGACGGAGCGCAGGCACTCCTCCTCGGGTTCGGCGCCTACCAGAACCGTGACCTCTCCGATGCCGAGCTGCGCCAGGTAGTCGGCCACCTTCCCGCCTTCATTCTTTCGCGCGCCGATGTATACCACGGTGCCGCCGTCCGGAAAGCGGCATACGAAGGAGCAGCGCGATTCCCCGGCGTCGAGGCAGTGGATTTTGAAGACACCCGCCTCGCCGGTTTTCCTGCATAGGGCCCGGCAGGCGGGGCACACTCCGGCGGACGCCTGTTCGAGGACCGTGAACACCTCCCCGCATCGCCAGCAGCGAAGGGCGGTCTTGTCGGGCCTCTCGGAAGCGGGCAGCGCCGCAGCGAACGCGCAGACCAACGCGGCCGACGCGACGAGCCGCCTCCCCATCGCGCCCGCCCGGCGGAAAACTGGGAAAAGCGTCACGGCGGGATTGGCCTCCTGTCCGGGCCGCGCCGAACACCGCGCGCCGAAGGCGCACCGGGACCTTCGCGGCGCGCCCAGTCAGCGGACCGGCCCCCTCTCCGGATCGGCAAGAACCATGCCGGGGGAAGTCCGCGGTCCGATTTTTCCGGCGTCCATATGCGGCGCCCCCGCAATATACTGCGTCCGCCGGCCCGGAGGCGTCCGGCCCGGGGCGGCGGCAGGGTGTCAACGCGGGTTGCCAATGTAAACGGACGTTGCCACCGGGTCGGCGGGCGCCGCCCGTCCGGCGGGCGCGGCGATCATTTCATCACGGTGAGAAAACCGGCGCGCATGCTGGGCGCCGTGCCGGCGTGCTGCGTACGCGAGGTTCTTCGCGCACAGCATCGGGTCGTCCATGAAGCCACTCTCGGTTTCGAGGATCGCGGTGAGCGTGGCGTGCGGGTCGTCGGCGAACGCAGGGTCGTCGATGCGCTTCGGGGGGAAGTACGCGCCCAGGTCCATGCCCGGCAGCAACTGCTGCAACCGTTCGGCACCGACCACCTCGTAGGCGATGCCCAACTCGTCCCACAGCCGCTGGACGCGGACCGTGTTGTCGCCCGGCGTGTTGAAGATGCACATGCCCGTCTTCACGAAGCGAGCCATACCGTCGGGGTCGACGCACCCCAGGTGACCGCCCCAATCGACCCACATCGCGGCGGCCTCCCATGCGGTGAGCACGGAGTCGAGGGTGGAGTAGCTGAAGCGGATGATCGAGGACGACGAGCTGGTGGAGCCGGCGCCGGCGGCCGGCCCCTTGTCGACGACGACCACGGAGCGCCCCGAGCGAGACAGCTCGAGGGCGACGGACGAACCAATGACACCGGCACCGATCACTACCGCATCAACACGGTCACTCATGCGCCACAACCTAGCGCGCCGCCCTCATTCGCGGTACACCCGTACCAGCGAACCGGGCGTCACACGAAGCGCGCCCACTGGTCGAGCGGCATCCGCTCGGAGCGCAGCGAATTGACTGCCGCCGCGGGGTCGGCATGGCCGATGGCCATGCCGCAGAACAGCATCTCGTTGTCGGGGGCGCCGACGAACGAACGCACCGCACCCTGCCGCACCGACCAGTACTCCTGGGCGCACGTGGCAAGCCCCCGCTCGACAGCGAGCAGCATGAACGTCTGCAGGAACATGCCGAGATCCGACCATTGCGGCGGGCCCATCTGCCGGTCGACGAAGCAGAACAGGGCAGCAGGCGCACCGAAGAATTCGCCGTTGTGCGCGAACTGGCGAAGGCGGCCGGCCTTGTCCTCGCGCTCGATGCCCAGCGTGGCGTACATCTGCTCGCCGATCGCGAACCGGTTCGTGCGGTAGGGCTCGGTCAACTTGGGTGGGTAGATGTCGTACTCGGTGGCCTCGATCGGCGGCTGCGTGGGCAGGAACTCGCGCAGCCGCGCCATCGACTCGCCGTTGACCACGTAGATGCGCCACGGTTGCACGTTGCCACCGCTGGCCGCTCGCGACGCATCGGCCAGCAGCGAGCGCAGCACATCGTCGCCCACCGGGTCGGGCAGGAACTGACGGATCGACGAACGACTGTGCACGGCATCAACGACATCCATTCGCCGGACGCTACTGCGATGGGCGCCAGGGAGATGGCGGTCACGTCACGATTGCGCGTCGTGCACGAGAATCGCGATGTGCACCCGGTTCGTGACGGCGAGCTTGGTGAGAAGACGCGAGACGTGCGCTTTGACGGTGGCCTCGCTCATGAACAGCGAGGCGGCTACCTCGGCGTTGGAAGCGCCGGACCCCACAGCAGTCGCGACCTCCCGCTCCCGGTCCGTCAGCGACGTCAGGCGCTGGGCAGCGAGGCGACGGCGATCTGTCATCTCGTCGTCGCCGAGGTGAGAGAGAAGTGTGCGCGTGACCGACGGTGAGAGCATCGCCTCTCCCGCAGCCACGAGGCGAACGGCGTTGACGATCTCCGTGGGCGCTGTGTCCTTCAACAGGAACCCGTCGGCGCCGGCCCGCAGCGCGCTCATGACGTGCTCGTCAGCCTGAAACGTGGTCAGGACGATGACGTGTGGCGGGTTCGCCAGGCGGCGCAGGGCCGACGTGGCGGCAATACCGTCCATGCCCGGCATGTTGACGTCAAGCACCAGGATGTGCGGCGCGCCCGCGTCATGGTCGAGCAGTTCCTGGGCCGAGCCAAAAATCGTGACGTTCATGCCCTTCAGCGTCAGGTAGAGGTCAAGCGAATCCCTGACGGCATCATCATCGTCGACGACATAGACTGATGGCTTTGGAAGATGTGATGCCAAGGTAGGGCCCTAGATCAGCTTGTTTCCGGACAACGAACCACAAGCGGTTCGCCCAATGGCCGACAATATTGGGACAGCGCGGAAGCAGCGCCTAGTCCGGAAAAACACCTAGGCACGCTATTCGCCGGTTTGGCCTTCATTTTGGGCCGAAATCCCCGCCGCCAGGGCCATGCGCACCAGTTCGGCCACGCTGTCGGCCTGCATCTTAACCATGAGCCGCGCCCGGTGGTTTTCGACGGTGCGCGGGCTGATCCTGAGCTGATGGGCGATGATCTTGTTGGGGCTGCCGGCAACCAGATGGCGGAGCACATCGCGTTCGCGCGGCGTCAATGCCGCCACCCTTTCATGGGCGAGATGGGTGGCTTCCGACTGGGCCCTGTTTGCCCGCCGCGCCACAACCGCCCGTTCGACTGCGGCGATGAAAGATTTCCCGTCGATCGGCTTCTCGATGAAATCGGCCGCACCCGACTTCAGCGCCCGCACCGCGCTCGACACATCGCCATGCCCGGTGATCACGATGAACGGCAAATCGATTGCGTTCTTCAGCAGGTGGCTTTGCAGGTCAAGGCCGCCCATGCCGGGCATGCGCAGGTCAGCCACGATGCAGAGGGTTGAATCGGCGGAAAAGCCGCTCAGGAA
>CALLYX010000244.1 GCA_937858775.1 uncultured bacterium
CCCCAGGTCTCGTACGCCAGCGTCACGCCGTGCAGGGTGACACCGGCGTCCAGCGCGAACGGCCGATCCGCAGCGAACGTGTGGAACTGTCGCGACCCGACAGGGTGCCCGGGCATCCACGCACCCGTCGCAGGGTGTGGTCGTGTAGCCATCGTGGTCCCTCCTTCGTGGTTGGCGCAGTTGCCGAATCGTCTGATGCTGCACGCCGCCAAGCTCGATGTGCCCCACCCGGACGGCGCACGCCGGTTAGGGTCACCTTGCGGCCGGTGGGTAGCGGAGCATCGGAACTGGCGCCCACGTAGATCAAGTCCGGCGTTCGCGAGTTGAAGTACACGCCGTTGGTCTCGTTGAGGTATAGCTGCCACCCGTAGTGGTTACCGGGGTAGTCGCCGACCGCGATCATCCGGAGCTTGTTCGTGTGCTGGTCAACGCGAACCGTCGCCTGGACGCTGAACCCGCCGACGCCGAAGTCGAGGCCTTTGGGCTGCGCAACGGCCACGGAGTGCCCCGGACCGCACAGCAGGCCACCTTCTGCCACGTCGATCGGGCCGGTCACGGTCGGCCCGTCGCCGACGCCAACCCCGCTGCCGCCGGCCGACCGGGTGGTGGCGGCGGCCATCGGCCTGAAGAAGGACAGGGCGGCGTTCCAGGCCGCCCTGCGCGAGGCCGCCTTCGAGCGCATGCCGCCCCCGGCCGGGGTCGCTGACGGCGGGGAGGGCATCCAGGAGGCGCTCCGCGGAAAGACCGAGGCGCTGCGCGGGCGCCTGGAGACGATAGACGGCGAGATCGCCGCCGCCCGGCGGCGCTACCGCCCCCGCCTCGAGGAGTTGAGCGCGCGCATCTCCTGCACCAGGCTCCTCGCCAGGGCGAGGGGGTATTTCAGGAGGACGGGGAACGCCTTCCTGATCTCCGGCTGGGTTCCCGAAAAACGGATCCCGCGCCTCCGCTCCGCGATCGACGCCGCGACTGGCGGCCGCTTCTACCTTGAGACGCGGCCGCCGGGCGAGGTCCCCGGCGTGCGGGAGGGGCGGGTCAAGGTGCCGGTTCTTTTCAGGAACCCGTTTTTCGCGCGGCCTTTCGAGCTCCTCACCGCCACGTACGGCATACCGGCGTACGACACGATAGACCCCACGATCTTCGTGGCGGTGACGTTCCTGCTCATGTTCGGCGTCATGTTCGGGGATATCGGCCAGGGGCTCGTCCTTACGATGCTCGGTGCGCTGCTTGCGGGGAGGGGCCGCGCGGTACAGGCGAGGCGGGTCGGGGCGCTCGTCCTCTCATGCGGCATCTCCTCGACCGTCTTCGGCTTCCTCTACGGAAGCTTCTTCGGCGTGGAGAGCTGGTTCAGGCCGCTCTGGGTGAAGCCCCTCAGCGACGTCTTTCTCTTCCTGAAGGCCGCGATCTTCTTCGGCATCGCGCTGGTGACGCTCGGCGTGGTCATGAACATCGTCAACGCCCTCCGGACGCGCGACTGGGTCCGGGGCATATTCGACAAGGCCGGCCTGCTCGCGGGCGTCATCTACTGGGGGGCGACGGGCCTCGCCATCAACACCCTCATGCTCGAGGGGGACGGCGCCTCGGCGGCGGTCGTCCTCCTCGTCGTCGGCCTCCCGATCGCCCTCCTCTTCCTGAAGGCCCCGTTCGCCCGCCTCACGGGCAAAAGCCCGCGGCTCTTCCCGGAGGGGCTCCTGACCTACCTTCTGGAGACGGTGATCGAGGTTGTCGAGATATTCATCGGCTTCCTCTCGAACACCTTGTCGTTCATCCGCGTGGCCGCTTTTGCGCTGGCGCACGGGATGCTCTTTATGGCAATCTTCAGCCTGTCGGACGTCATCGCCCGCACGCCGGGGGGGACCGTCTCCTCGGCGCTCATCATCCTGCTGGGAAACATCCTCGTATTCTTCCTGGAGGGGATGATCGTGACCATCCAGGCCATCCGGCTTGAGTATTACGAATTCTTCGGTAAATTCTTCGCGGCCGAGGGGTCGCGCTACGAGCCCATAACAATCGAAGGGACGTGAGCGGCGCGGCGCGCGCGCGTCTCCGGGGAAAAGGAGGGGGCAATGCTGAAAACGAGGGGCGTGGTGTTGAGGAAGGTCGTGGGCGTTGCGTTGCTCGCGCCTGTCGCCGCGACGGTCCTCTTTGTCGTCGCGGGTGGTGTGCTGACGGCGTACGGCCAGGGCGAGGCGGCCGTGAAGAACGTCGACCCGAACGTGGTCCGGTGGGCGTTCCTCTCCGCGGCTATCGCGGTAGCGGCGGGATCCCTCGCCGCGGGGATCGCCATCGCCTACGTGGGGGCCGCGGCGATGGGGGCCATAGCCGAGAAGCCGGAACTCGCGGGCCGCGCTATCATCTTCGTCGGCCTCGCGGAAGGGGTCGCCATCTGGGGATGGGTCATCGCGTTCCTCATCCTGATGCGGGTGTGACGGAGGGGGGGGCGTGGGCTACTTCGTAATCGGCGACGACGCTACGGTCACCGGTTTCCGGCTCGCCGGCGTCGAGGGGAGGGCGGCGCGAACGCCGTTCGACGCCCGCGAGGCCCTCAAGGTCGCGGCGGCCACCGAGGGGGTGTCGATAATCGTCATCACCGAGCGGCTCGCCGAGGGGATAAAGGAGGAGCTCGCCGGCTACCGCGCCTCGGGCGCCCCGCTCATCATCCACATCCCGGACCGCGGCGGGCCGCTGCCCGGCCGCACGTCGATACGGGAGATGATCAAGTCGGCCGTCGGGGTGAGCATGTAGCCGCGGCGCGCGGCGTCCGGAAAAAGGCCTTTTATGGAAGACCACGGGATATTCGATCTGTGCCGCAC
>CALLYX010000245.1 GCA_937858775.1 uncultured bacterium
CGGGGGGAGGCCGCTCCCGCGGGAGGAGATGCGCCGCGCCCTCCGCGCCCCCGGCATCCCCACCCTGGCCCCCCTATGGGCCCCCGGCCACCCGGCCCGCCCCTACGCCGACGCCTACCTCCGCCTCGCCGTGCGCCTCATCGTCTTCAGCGCCGTTGAGGAGCGGATCGCCGGGCGGTTTCGCGGGCTTGTCGCCCGGCCCGACGCGTACTTCGCCCACTCCGTCAGCTCCTTCATCGCCCTCTCCATGCTCAACCGGAAACGGGAGGAGATGGAGCGCCTTCTCGACCGAGAGGGCGGCTGCGCCCTCCGGGAGGGGCGCGATTACCCGGCGTACGCCGCCCGGGGCATCCGGATCGCCTCGCGCCTCTTCGACGCGGGCGAGGCCGCGGGGGCATGCCGGCTCGCGGCGAGGGACGCGCAGCCCGGCGCCACCCCGCTGGGGGCGGAGCTCGAGTTCAGCCGCCTCGGGGCGCGCGCGATCGGCGCCGCCGCCGGCGAGGACGCGGAATTCGACGGCTTCTTCTGGGCCGGCGACTTCGACCTGCCGCGGCGCGGATGGAAGCTCGGCTTGCACGTGGACACCCACCGCGCCGCCTGCCCGCCGGGCGAGCGGTGCCGCGGCTTCCTCGAATTCGCGCTCGGGCGGTGGAGGATCGCCGGGGATCTCTCAAAACCGGTTACCGACGACCCTCGCCTCCTCGCGGCGTTCGTCCGGGAGGCGGCGTCGTTCTGCGGCGTCCCGCCCCACAGCCTCCACATCTCCCTCGAGATCCCCCCGGGGCGCCGCTACGGCCCGGTGGGGCGCCTCTCCGACCTGCTCTGCCTGCTGCTCCTCGGGGGCGACCTGCGCCGCGACGCCTCCGGCGCGATGCGGGAGATGCGGATCCACAACCGAGAGATCGAGGACGGCCGCGGCGGGCTCTACTTCTCGCGGGAGAATGTCCACTCCGCCGACGGGGAGATGCAGTCGGAGGTCATCGAGTACCAGTTCCCCAGATTGACGACCGGCCGCGACTACACGCCCCTCATCGTGGCCGTCAAGGGGTTCCAGCTCGCGGGGAACCCCCATCCGGTCAATCCTTTCATGGACGGCGCGGAGTACCGCCCCGGCCGGCCGCTCCTCGCCGGCCTCAGGCGGTGGGCGGAAGAACCCAGGCCGCTCGCCGACTCGGAGATCGCGCGTTTCCTGGAGAGCGCCGAGGCGGGCCTGCGCGCCGAGGCCGGCGGGGGGGCGGCGCATTCGGAGGGGTTCATGCGGGACGCCCTTGGGGCCGCGGCGCGAGAGCTCCGCGCCGCGAACGACTCGCTGCGATGAGCCGGCGGCGCCGGGCATCTCACCATCTCGGCACCGGGGTGCCCTGCGGGACGGGCTTCCCGTCGCACGTGACCTCTTCGGAGAGCTGCATGAACTGCTTCACGCGCCAGCCGTTGCACCATTTGTCCGGCGTCTTGACAAGCATGGCGGTCCAGCGGCTGGAGGATTGATATCTATACTGCATATCCGCTTTGAGCCTGTACTGCACCGTCGCCGCGTATGTGATCGTGGCGCGGGGGATCTCGACCTCCACCTCGAGCAGCTTCAAGGCCGCCCTAACGCCAGCCGTCGCCTCGAAGGAGGCCGCCGTCCTCTTCCTCCACTCCGCTATGTTCATCGTACTTCCATCGGCATAGCGCAACGTCGTCTCGGGCATGGTTGTGTTGACGAACCCGACCCCATCCATGGCGTTATAGCCGTGCTCCGCGCTGTTCATGAGCTCCTGGAAATCCTTCCAACCCGCCGGCTGTTGGGCGCGGCCGTCGTACGCATGGACGCACAGCGCCCCGGCCAGCGTCAGCGCCGCCGCACTGTTCTTCATGGGTTGCCTCCGCTTGACGCCCCGCATTATAGCATAGCGCATCGCGGCCCCGCGCGCCGCTACTCCGCCGGGGGGGCCGCCGGTCTTTCGCTTCTCCAGACCGGGAGCCCCAATACCTTGACCTGGCGTTTCTTCTCCCCCCCGCCGCTCTTCGTCTTGTCGCTCACCAGCGCGCACCCGGCCAGGGAGGCGATGAGCACGCACGACAGCCCCGCCGAGACGCCCCGCCTCATTCCGTCTCCCTTTCCCCTTTGCCGCTCGAAACCACGGCGCCGCCCGGCTGCCGGAACGGCTATATGCCGACGCCGCTCAGGGCGTCTATCACCCGCCCCACCGCAAGCGTCAACGAGGCGTGCGAC
>CALLYX010000246.1 GCA_937858775.1 uncultured bacterium
GAATCAACCGTAGCGCCCGCCGCCGGCCCGCCCGCACACCCGGCGGTTGCCCACGGGAGGTTGATACTGTATAAAAAGCCAGTCCAATAATTTCCTCCCTGCTTTTGCCAAACCGCTGGAGCCTCCCCATGCTGGTCCACCTGAGCATCGATAATTATGCGATTGCCGATCACGTCGAAGCCGAGTTCGGCGACGGCATGACCGTCGTGACCGGCGAGACCGGCGCCGGCAAATCGATCCTGCTCGATGCCCTCGGCCTCACCCTCGGCGGCCTGGGAAGCCGGTTCTTCTTTCCGCTGGTGAGCGTTGATCTCGCGCGGTTTTGGTTCCTGGGAGTCTCCCCCCTCGGCCCCGGCGGGATCCTTCGCGAGAAGTTCCTGCTCTGCGCGGCCTTCACATTGGGGATCACCTTGACGCTCGCGCTCCTGTCGGGCCTCATGCTCGGGGTCGGCCCGCTTCTTCTGGCGAGCTCGCTCGCGGCGGTTGCCTGCATGGGGATCGCTGTCTCCGGCCTCTCGGTCGGGCTCGGCGCGCTGTACCCGAACCTGAAGGCGGACTCGCCCGCGGAGGCGGTCTCGGGCCTGGGCGGCACGATGGTGCTCATCGCCAACCTCGGCTACATTCTCTGCGCCCTCGCCCTGCAGGGGCTGCCGCTTTTCCTGAGATTGAGGGGGCTGCTGCCCGGGGGGCGGTTCCACGCGTGCGTATGCGGATGCGCCGCCGTCCTGGCCGCCGTGAGCGTATCCGTGGCGGCATTCACGCTTGGGGCGGCGAAGAGGAGCCTGGCGCGGGCGGAGTTGTGAGCGGGGGGGACGGGGGTTGACAGCCGGGACTCGACGGCCGGGGGCCGCCGTCGCCGAGGCAGTGCGGAGGGCGATATGATCAGGATCGCGCGGAATGCCGGATTCTGCATGGGGGTCAGGCGGGCGCTCGACCTTGTGCGGTGCCTGGCCGCCGAGGGCGCGGGGCCGATCTACACGGACGGCCCCCTCATACACAACCCGGAGATCGTGGCGACGCTCGAACGGGAGGGGGTCAGGGCGCTGCGAAAGGGGGAGGCGCCGCGGCGCGGCCTGATCGTCATCCGGGCCCACGGCGTCTCCCCGGCCCGCCGCGAGGAACTGAGGCGCATCGGCCTGCCGCTGCGCGACGCGACGTGTCCCGATGTGGCCAAGGCGCAGGCGATCGTGCGGGCGCACGCTCGGCGCGGCTACGAGATCGCGATCATAGGGGACAGGGGACACGCGGAGGTCGAGGGATTGCTGGGCTACAGCGAGGGGCGCGGCCGCGTCGTCGGGTCCCGCGCCGACGCCGCGGCGCTCCCCCCGGGAAGGCGGATCTGCATCGTCGCGCAGACGACGCAGGAAGTGCGGCTCTTCCGGGATCTCTCTTCGCTCATCAGGGGGCGGAGCGCCGAATGCCTCGTCTGCGACACTATATGCCGCTCCACGAAGGAACGACAGGACGAGACGGCCGAGATCGCCCGGTGCTCGGACGCGGTGATCGTGGTGGGGGGGCGCAACAGCGCCAACACCCTCCGCCTGGCCGAGATCGTCGAGTCGGCGGGGGTGCGGGCGATCCACGCGGAGTCTGAAAGGGATTTGCGCGAGGAGATGCTCGGCGAGGCGGCGAGGATCGGTGTCGTGGCCGGCGCCAGCACTCCGCCGTGGTCGATCGAGCGCGTGGCGGAGTGGCTGCGGGAGCACCGGCGCTGAGTTCCTTTCCCGTGGGCGCAGGTTGTAACGCCGGGTCGCGCGGCGCGGGGGGGACCGCGGGCCGCCCCGGGGAAATACCCCGGGGAAATATTGTGTATTGACAGGCGTGCAAGATGCTATACTGGAAACGGAATCGCGGGTGCGCGGCCATTGGGGGGGGGAGAAGGTGAAAAGATCCGTTGCGGTTGTGACCGGGTTGCTGTTCGTCTGCGCGTTTACGTCCTGCGGAACCAGGAGGTCGTACAGGGATGACGACCCGTACCTGTACAAACGCGGGCATTGGAACTTCTCAAAGGGCGGGATCGTCGACGATGTCCCGCAATTTCTGATTCAGATGTGCGAGAGCATGTTCGACTACGGAACGCAACCCGTGGACCCACCATCCGAGTACGAGACCACCACCGTGGACACCATCGCCTCAAGCTCCGCGGCCGGCGGCGCCGCGGGCGTCGAACCGGACCCCCTTTCGTCCGGGGCCGGACGCATTGCCGCGGAGGCCGCCGCGGAAGCCGCCGCCGCGCGGCGGGCGGCGGGGCCGGAGATGGGCCTGAAGTAGGCGGGCGCCATGCGCGTACCCGCTGCGGCGTGCGCGATTTCGGCGGCGGCCGCGGCGGCGGTGTGGGCCGCCGTGCGGGTGGGCGTGGGCTACCCCGGCGCGGTATCGCTCCTCTACGGTTGCGGTTTCTTCGTCGCGTCCGTTTTCTTCCTCGGCGCCTTTTGGACCGGGTGATCGCGGAGATCGCGGGATGAGTGCGGAGAAATCTCCGTCTGGGCGGAAGAAGGCCCGGCGGCGCGGGGGGGCCTGTGCCGGGC
>CALLYX010000247.1 GCA_937858775.1 uncultured bacterium
GTACGACATAGCGCGGCCTCTTCGGCAGGCCGAACTCGGGGTTCCACTCCCGCCTGATGTACTCCGTAGCCTCCCTCACCCCGCCGAACGGCCCCTTGATCTCGAGGGCGTACCCCCCCTCCTTCGCCTGTCGTTTCGCCCGTTGCATCGCGATGGAAGAACCCACCACCTCCTCGAACGACCCCTTGCCGGGCGGGGAATGGCGCAACGCGCAGTATTGGCCGCTCCCCTCCGAGAAGCTGTATTCATCGCCGTCGACCGCCGAGGGGCCCGCGATAAGCGCCGCGATGAGGGCGAAAAGCGCAGGGTTCATCGATGATCTCCTTTCTTCTTGAGCACGACATCGACCGCGTACGTGGCTTCCCCGGGCCTCACGGGGAGCGCCACGAGGGCGTCCTCGTAACCGTCGGCGGAGACCAGGAACGCCGCCCGCGCGGGGCGCCCCGGATCCACGACCCTCCCCTCGCAGAAGTAGACCCCGGTCATCCTGTTCCAGGCCGGCCTCCCCAGACGAACGTTCTCGGCGCACGGGCCGGGCCGCGCCCCGCGGCCGGCAGCCGGCTTCACCCTCGCGCCGGGGAGGAGCAGCTTGCTCTTCTCCAGGTACACAACGCGTTCCTCGGGGAGGAAGAACGAACCGGGGTCGGCCGGACGGCCGGCGCCCTCCGGGAAGAACCGCATAAGGACCGCGAACAGATCGATCCGGTACCGCTCCGGTTCCATCTGGGGAAGGAGGCCGCGGCAGAGGAAGGATACGGCGTATCGGTAGGCGGGGTGAAGGCGGGAGTCCGCCCGGCAGATGCTGAAGTGGCCGTACGAGGTGTAACGCACCGCGCCGCCGCGGTAGCCGATATCATCCCCGTTCTCCGTCAGCCAGCCGTGGTTCAGGTTCGCGCTGTAGCTTTTTACAAGGCCGTCGTCCTCGTCGCGCTGCAGGGAGTCGAGGGCGTGGAAGAGCCCGTCGACGCGGAATATACTCCCGACCTCCCCCATTTTCATAAGGCCGTGCCGGGAGAGAAGCGATTGCGCCTTCACCGGGTCGCCGACGATGCAGAGCGACGGGATCCCCGCCGCGCCGAGGGCGGGGAGGTACGGCGCCGCGGCCGCGCGCCCGCCGGCCGGGAGAAAGCGCGCGAGCGAGGCCGGATCGAGGGGGCGCTCGGTGTCGAGCCTCCTGAACGATGCGAGATTCACCTCGCTTCCGATCTGGTTCTCCCTCACCTGGATGTCTCCGTACCCCGGGACGCCGCGCCTGAAAAGGGGCAGCGACGCCCGGTAGAGCCGCTCGTGGGGGATGAAGCGGTCGGCCGCGATGTTGGCGATCTCGCTTCCGGAGAGCGACCCTGCGATGGCGATGAAACTCGCCACTGTCCGCGGGTAACGCCCCTCGATGCGCGCCCGGATGATCGCCTCCGCGACGCCCGCCGGGTCGGTCCGGTCGACGCCTTTGAGAAGAGCGTCCGCCTCGTGGCCGATGTACTTGAGGCAGAGGACGGCGCCGAGGCTGTGGCCGATCAGGTGGACTCGCGGAACGCCCTCGTCGCGGATCACGTCGCTCACGAACCCGGCGAGCTCGTTCCTAAAGCCCTCCACGCTCTTCGAATCCTCGACGGTGTCGTACTGGAAGAGGTAGACCTTGAAGTACCGGTCCGCCATCGCCGGGTTCACGGCGTCCTCGCCGGCGAGCAGCTCGGGGAACCCCCCCCACGCGGCCCTCGTCTCCCCGAGGCCATGGACGAACACGACGACCTCCTTCCTTTTCCCGGCGGACCTCCGCGCCGTCTCGAGGGCCGCCTCCTCGACGGCGAGGCGGTGGTAGTCGTCAAGGGAGCGGGCGCGATAGAATGCGTTCACCTCGCCGGCGGGCGGCAGGTTGTTGGTGACGTACTCCCCCTTCAGGCGGGAGAAGGCGAAATCCGCGCGGCGGCGCGCGAGGAGGAGTTCGCGGGGGGGGGATTTCCCAGCCCGTAGAAGGGCGAGGTATTCAGCGTCGCGGTCGAGGAAATCCTTGCGGAAACGGTCGCCCCTGGCCTTCTGGAACGCATACTTGTTGATATACCGGGTCCACGTGTACCGGTCGCCGACGTAATAGCGGTGGACCTGGTCGAATATCTTCCGCAGCTTCTCGAGATTGTCGTTGGAGGGCCGGCGGCGGTATTCGCGGGCCACGGTGCTCGACGCCGTCGCGGCAGCAGCCTCTCCCAGGTCAAGCTGCTCCTCGAGGTGGTTGACCTTCACGCGCAGCTTGTTGTAGTAGATATCGAAAGGCGCGGCGACGCGGTCGCAAAGGTCCTTCTGCTCCACCAGATCGAAGCCGCCGCGGCGAGAGGCGCACTCCCGGCAGAGTTCCTGCATCTCGGCGTAGCGGCGCTTGAGCTCGGGCCGGGTCCACGGATCGTCGATCGCCTCCGCCCACGTGCGCTCCGCCGCCGCGAGTTCCGCGTCCATTTCCCGCAGCCGGCCCGTCACGTCATGCCCCGCGCGGCGGCGGAGCGCACGGGGGCGGAGGCGATCGACGATCCGTGGAC
>CALLYX010000248.1 GCA_937858775.1 uncultured bacterium
GCACCGCCCGGCCGCGGTGATCTGAGATCGCGGGGGAGGCCCCCGGGGGCGCGCGGGCGGGGAAGGGACGAACCATGGGAGTCAAGAAACGAATACTCATCGCCAAGCCCGGCCTCGACGGCCACGACCGGGGCGCCATCGTCGTGGCCCACGCCCTCCGCGAGGCCGGGATGGAGGTCATCTACACGGGAATCCGCCAGACACCCGAGGCGATCGCCCGAAGCGCGATACAGGAAGACGTAAGCGCGGTCGGTCTGAGCTGCCTCTCCGGCGCGCACATGCGGCTCTTCCCGAAGGTGGCGGATCTCCTCCGGGGCATGGGGGGGGGCGACATCGTGCTCTTCGGCGGGGGGATCATCCCAGAGGAGGACATCCCGGCGCTGAAGAAAGCCGGGATAGCGGCCGTATTCGGCCCGGGGAGCACGACCGCATCGATCGTGGAGTTCATCCGGGAGAGGATCGGCTGACCCCCATGGACCTCGCCGGGCGGATATTCGCGCGCGACACGCCGGCCGCGGGCCGTCTCCTGACATGGATAGAGGACGGCGACCCGAGGGCGTCCGGGGCGATGAAGGCGATCTACCCGCGCAGCGGCGCGGTCCCGGTCGTCGGCCTCACCGGGCCCCCGGGCGCCGGGAAGAGCACCCTTGTCGATAGCCTCGTCGCGCACTACCGCTCGCGCGACATGGTCGTGGGAGTCCTCGCCGTCGATCCGTCGAGCCCGTTTACCGGCGGGGCGGTCCTCGGCGACCGCGTGAGGATGCAGCGCCACGCCGCCGATCCCGGCGTCTTCATCCGCAGCATGGCGAACCGCGGCAGGGCCGGGGGGATGAGCCCCGCGGCGGCGGCGGCGGCCCGGGTTCTCGAGGCGTGGGGATGCGGGGTCGTGATCGTCGAGACGGTCGGCGCGGGCCAGGGCGAGATCGAGGTATCGAGCGTGGCCTCCACAACCGTCCTCGTCTGCGCCCCTTGGGCGGGGGACCGCGTCCAGGCGGTCAAGGCCGGGATCACGGAGATCGCGGATATCATCGTCCTCAACAAGTCGGACCTCGCCGACGCCCCGCGCGCCGCCCGCGCCCTCGAGATGATGCTCGCCCTCGCGCCGCGCGCGGGGTGGAAGGTCCCCCTCGTCCGCACGATCGCGACGAGCGGGACGGGGACAGGGGAACTGGCCGCGATGATCGACGCGCATGGGCGCTTCGCCGCGGAAGGCGGCGACGCCTGGCGGAAGAGGCGCGCGCAGCTGAGGGCCTCCCTGGAAGGGCTCGTCAGGGAGAAGCTCTTCGACCGGTTCGCGGCGCGCGCGGATGCGGGGCGCGAGATCGAGGCGCGCGTGGAGTCGATGATCGAGGGGAGAACGGACCCCTATACCGCCGCCGAGGAGATCGTGGAGAAGGAGATCGGCAGATGATCGATAAGATCGACCATATCGGCATCGCGGTGCGCAGCATCGAGGCGTCCCTCCCGCTCTACCGGGACATCCTGGGCCTGGGGGATATCGGGATCGAGGAGGTGCCGGGGCAGGGGGTCCGCGTCGCCATGATCCGGCTCGGCGAGGTCAAGATCGAGCTCCTCGAGGCGCTCGGCCCCGGCAGCCCCATCGCAAAATTCATCGAGAGGCGCGGCGAGGGGCTTCACCATATCGCCCTCTCGACCGGCGACATCCGCTCCGCAATCGCCCGCCTCAAGGCCGCGGGGCTCGTCCTCGTCAACGAGACGCCGACGCCGCGGGCGCTGGAGTACGAGGTCGCCTTCATTCACC
>CALLYX010000249.1 GCA_937858775.1 uncultured bacterium
CCTCGCGCGGGCGCGGGGTTCCGCCTCCCCGTCCGCGCCGGCCGGGGGGCGCATCTTCCCCGCCCACACGAGCGCCTCTTCCCGCGTCGAGATCCGGTTCTCGAGCTGGAGCTCCTCGAGGGCGGCCAGCGCCCTGCCTATCCCAGGCCCCTCGCGCCATCCCATACGGATGAGATCGCGGCCGGTGATGAGCGGCCTCGGCGAGATCCTCTCCGCCCCGAACTCCTTCTCCTTCCGCACGAGGTGCTCCCACGCCGATAGATCGCGGTCGCTCGCCAGGCAGTCCAGGCGGTGGAGCTCGAGCTCGCGGGAGTAGGTCGGCCGGCGCATCAGCCGCTTCAACGTGGCCTCGCGCATCCGCTTGACGTCCAGGAAGGCCATGTGGTTCCCGACGCAATCGGCGATCATCTCCCGCTCTCTCGACGGGAAGCGCAGCCGCCCGCAGATCTCGCGCGCGATCCGCGCCCCCTCCGCGGCGTGCCCGTCGAAGCGTATCCGGTCGCGCACGGAGAATGTCGGCGGCTTCCCGACGTCGTGGAGGAGGACCGCGAAGGCGAGCACGGCGTCCGGCCTTTCGAGCCGGTCGAGCATCCGGACGGTGTGGGCGAAGACGTCGCCCTCGGGGTGGAGCCGCTCGTGCTGGCGGACACCCTTCATGGCGTGCACCTCGGGGAGGATGACCTCGAGCAGGCCGGTCCCGCCGAGGAGCTCGAGCCCCCGGCCGGCCCCGGGGCCGATCATTATCTTCACAAGCTCGTCCCGAACGCGCTCGCCGCTCACCGAGCGGATCCCCGGGGCGCGCCCCTTGATGGCGGCGAGGGTGGCGGACTCGATCGAGAAGCCGAGCGTCGAGGCGAATCGGACCGCCCTGAGCAGCCGCAGGCGGTCCTCGTCGAAGCGCACGGCGGGGTCGCCGATGGCCCTGACCGTCCCCGCGCGTATGTCGGCCTCCCCCCCGACGTAGTCGAGGAGACGGTCCGAGATGGGGTCGTAGAGGAGGGCGTTGATCGTGAAATCGCGCCGCCTCACGTCCTCGCGGGCGGAAGAGAAGCGCACGCCGGAGGGCTTGCGCCCGTCGCGGTACCCCAGGTCGGCGCGGAACGTGGCGACGTGCACGGCGTGCCCGTCCTCGATCACCAGCATCACGCCGAACCGCTTCCCGACCGGGACAACGCGCGGGAATATCCGAGCTATCCTCTCGGGGGGGGCCGAGGAGGCGATGTCGTACTCGGCGCAGGCGCGCCCCATGAGCCTGTCGCGCACGCAGCCGCCGACGAAGAACGCCTCGTATCCGTTCCGCTGGATCCGGGAGACGATCCCGCGGGCGACCTCCAGCTCGGACTTTCTCAAGGGACGGCCCCTCCCTGCCGCGGCGCCCGCCCCCCCGCCCGCCGGCGGGGCGGGCGATTCGGGATGGCCGGACCCCCTCCCGCCCTGCTATACTCCGTTCGCGCCGGCGCGCTCGCGCGATTTTAACATACGCCCATGCCTCGCGGAAAAGCATTTTCCCTTCCGGTCACTGTCGTGATCATGCTCGCGCTGATCGCCGCGGCCATGCTCGCCGCCGTCCTCAGGCGGGAGCACCGGTACGCCCCGCAGATCAGGGCGGCGAGCGCCCGGTACCCGTCGAGGGCCGGGAAGTGCACCTTGGCCGGCACGGCCGGGGCCGTCGGGTCCTGCCCGTCGGCGGTCCTGGCGGTCATCGGCGCCGATGCTAGGGGGTGCCGGGGGCGGGCCAGCCCCTATCCTCGGGGCGTGCCCG
>CALLYX010000250.1 GCA_937858775.1 uncultured bacterium
CGCCCACAGCCGCTCCGTCTGCCTATCTTCCCAGGTCGGATGCCCGGCAGGATGCGCGTTCTGCGCGACCGGCGCCATGGGATTCCGTCGGAACCTCTCCGCGGGCGAGATCGTTGACCAGTTCCTGAAGGTTCGAGCCTCCCTTCCGGGGGACGCGCGCCCCACTCACGCCGTCTTCATGGGGATGGGCGAACCGCTCCTCAATATCGACGAAGTGCAGAATGCGATCCGGATCCTTCTCTCGCCCGAGGGTCCCGGCCTAGGCCCCCGACGCGTTACCGTCTCCACATGCGGCATCATCCCGGGCATCCGGCGCCTCGCCGGCGCCGGGCTTCGCGTCGAGCTCGCCGTGTCGCTCATCGCCTCCGACGAGGAGGTCAGGGGCTCCATCTTCCCCCTCGCCCGGGAGTACCCCCTTGCGGAGGTCGTGGCCGCGGCGGGCGAATACGCGGCCTCCGTCGGCCGCCCGGTCACATTCGAATACCTGCTCCTGAAGGGGCTGAACGACTCGCGGGAGGACGCCGGGCGCTTGGCCAGGCTTCTACGCGGCGTTCGGTGCAAGGTCAACCTCATCCTATACAACCCCGCCGGTACAGGAGGATTCGAGCCGTCGGGCGAGCCGCGGGCGGCGGAGTTCGCTAAATGGCTCATCCCGGCGCGCGTCGCGGTCACGGTCCGCCGGAGCAAGGGGGCTCGAATCGGGGCCGCCTGCGGCCAGCTCAGGGCTGGACACGATCCTGCAGGGGGGCGCGTCGGAACGTGCATGGAAGGGCGGGCCGGTCCGCCCGGGGGGGAAACCGATGCGGAATAGCCGCCCTGCCCGCGGCACCCGCATCCGGAATCTTTTTGACGCCGCGGCGTCATTTTCGATTGTAGCGCCGCCGCGCTATCGTCTATACTTTTGCGGGGCCAGGGGGTGAAATGATCTCGGCATGGGCATACCTGGAGGACGGCACCTTCGTTCAAAAGCTGCCGTGCGATCGGTTTTGCCAGATCATCTCCAACCCGAAAAATCTCCTCTGGGTTGACTTCGAAGATCCGACCGAGGCGGAGATCGATGTTCTCCGGAAGGACTTCGGATTCCACCCGCTCCTCATCGACGACTGCATCGCCTCGCACAGCCACCCGAAGATCGATGTCTTCCAGGATTACTTCTTTCTCGTGATCCACTCCTGCTTCTTCTACGAGACCAAGCCCAGCGAGGAGGCGCTCAACATAAGGGAGCTCGACATCTTCGTCGGGAAAAACTTCGTCATCACCTTCCACCGGGGCCATATCCGCAGCGTGACCACGAACCGCAAGCGGTGCGAGCACGGCCCCCAGATCATGACCAAGGGGGCGGACTTTCTCTTCTACCACCTTCTCGACACGCTCGTGGACAACTATTTCCCCATCATGGACTCCCTCTCGGAGCAGCTCGTCAGGCTCGAGGAGGAGCTCCTCACCAACCCCCACCCCGGCCTCCAGGCGTTGATGTTCGTGATACGGAGAAACGTCGTGACGCTGCGGAAGGTCATCGGCCCCCAGCGGGAGATCATCGCCAGCTTCATGCGCCCTGGCTTCCAGTTCGTCGGCGACGAGGCGCGCCCCTATTTCAAGGATATCTACGACCATATCTTCAGGATCTACGACATCACGGAGATGTCCCGCGAGCTCATCGCACAGGATATCGAGTCGTACATCTCCTCGGTGAACTGGCGCCTCAATGAGACGATGAAGACCCTCACCGTCATCGCCACCTTCCTCATGCCGATCGGCGTCATCGCCAGTTATTACGGGATGAACGTGGATATCCCGGAGTTCAAATGGGGGATGTCGGGCTGGATAACCGCGATCGCGCTGATGGCCGCCAGCGCCGTCGGGATATTGATCTACTTCAAGAAGAAGAAGCTGATGTAGCGGCGCGCCTCACCGGTACCGCTCGATCGACAGGATCCTGAACCGCCGCTCCCCGCCCGGGGTCTCCACAGAGAACTCCTCCGACGCCCTTCGCGAGATCATCCCCTTCGCCAGCGGGCTCTCGAACGAGATCACGTTCCGGGAAATATCCGCGTCCGCCGGCCCCAACACGCAATACTCGACCTCCCCCCCCGCGGCGAGGTCCAGCAACCGGACCCTCGTGCCGATGGAGACGATGTCCCCCGGCACGTTGAGCTCCTCGATGAAGCGTGCCGCGGAGATCCGTGCGACGATCTGCTCCAGGCGCGCGCCGAGGAGCATGAGCCTGTCGCGCGCGGCGTCGTAGCCGGCGTTCTCCCGCAGGTCGCCCTGTTGCGCCGCCTCCAGCTTCTCCCTGCTCACCTTCGGGATCTCCACCTCGCGCAGGCGCTTCGCCTCGGCGCTGAGACTGTCGTATGACTTCTTCGTCATATAGTTGATCGGCATACGGCGGTCTCCTTCCAGGTTCCGGTACGGGGCCCGTCCGAGTATAGCACGGCGGATCCCCTCCGATGCAGGAAATGGAAAAGGGGCCCCCCGCCGCGCGGGGGGCCCCGGTAGAAACGGCGCGTGGGAAAGCGCCTACTTCTTCACCTCGATCCTGATCTTCTTCTGCTTCGCCTCCTCTGCCTTGGGGAGCCTGATCTCGAGGACCCCGTTTTCATACGTCGCCTTCGCCTTCGACTGATCCACCGGGTACGGCAGGGCCACGGCCCTCTGGAACGTCCCGTAGACCCGCTCGCAGCGATAGAAGCCCTTCTCCTTCGCCTCCGACTCATGCTTCCTCTCGCCGCGCAGGACAAGCATGTCCCCCTGGATGGAGATATCCACCTCGTCCTCTTTCATTCCCGGCAGGTCCGCCTTCACGACGAGCGACTCCTTCTCTTCGAAGACGTCGAGGGAGGGGGCCCACAACGCCTCAACTGCGCCCGACCGCGCAGAGGATAGATCGAAGAGCCTGTTCACCTCGTCCTGCAACTCGACGAACGGGTTGATCGCGTCCCTGGATCTCCAACGTATAAGTGCCATGTCCAAGCCCTCCTTTCCGTTGCCATCCTTCGGTTATTGATTTAGCAAGATGCGTGCCATCCATATTCGACCCGGGTAGTGCGGCCCTGATCCTCGTAATCCGCGTCTCTCCATGCTCGATCGCGCAACCGAGCCGCCGTGGCGTCGATCCGGGCGTCTTCCGCGCCCCGCCCCCTCGCGACACTTTGTCCCTTTCACGGACCGTTGCCCCGCTCCATTTGAGCCAGTATGACCCATCGCCATTTGTCCTGCACGGCCGGTTTCGCTACACTACACCCGGCGATGAAGACGGGTACGGCGACGCTGACGAGGAAGGGACGCGCCTGGTACGACACCGGGCACGCCTGGATCTACCGCGACGACCTGGCCCGGCTTGAATCGGCCGCGCCCGGCGATATCGTGCGCGTCCTCGACGCGCGCGGGGCGACGCTCGGGAGCGCTTTCTACGGCGGCGCCTCCAAGATCGCTCTCCGCATTATCACGCGCTCGGACGAACCGGTTGACGAACAGTTCTTCGAAAGACGGATTCGGGAGTCGGTGGAGCGCCGCCGCGGCCTCGGGCCGGCGCAAGGCGCCCTGCGCCTCGTCTACTCCGAGGGGGACGGCCTCCCGGGCCTCGTCGCCGACCGGTACGCCGAGTGGCTCGTCCTCCAGGCCCTCATCCCGGGGACAGACCGCCGCCTCGAACTCTTCGCCGATATATTCAATGCCGTTCTGGCCCCGAAGGGGATCGTCTGCCGGAACGACGCCCGCGCGAGGGCGCTCGAGGGCCTGCCGATCGAGAAGAAACTTCTCCGCGGCGACCTGGCCGGGCCGGTGGAAGTCCGCGAGGGGGAGATCCGCTACATGGCGGATCTCCTCGGCGGGCACAAGACCGGCGCCTATCTCGATCAACGTGAAAACCGGGATGCCGTGGCGCGCATGGCCCGCGGGGAGGTGCTCGACTGCTTCTCCTACCAGGGGCTTTTCGCCATTCGGTGCGCGGGGCGGGCTGAGTCGGTGACCGCCGTGGAATCGTCGGAAGACGCGCTCGCCGCGATGGCGAAAAACGCCGCCCTCAACGGCCTGTCGAATATCACTCCCGTCGCGGGGAACGCATTCGACCTCCTGCGCGCATGGCACCGGGGGAAGAGGCGCTTCGACACGGTCATCCTGGACCCCCCGCCGCTCGCGCGGAAACAGGCGCACGCCGGCGACGCCCTCCGCGGATACAAGGAGATCAATCTCCGGGCGATGCACCTCCTCCGCGAGGGCGGCATCCTCGCCACCTTCTGCTGTTCGCACGCCGTTCCCCCCGACCTGTTCGCCGATATCCTGCGTGCGGCCGCCGCCGACGCCCGATGCGCCTTCCGCGTTATCGCCGCCCTGGGGCAGCCCGCCGATCACCCGGTCCTCCTCAACGTTCCCGAGACGGCCTACCTGAAGGGATTGATACTCCAAATAGCGGCGTGACACATACTCTCCCCCTCCCGGCGGCCTCTCCCCTGGGCGTACCTCGCCCGATCGAACCGCGTAGCGTACGCCGCTAAAACCTCCCATCTGCGCGGCGCCTCTCGCGGCCTGCGACTAGGAGAGCCGGATTCCGGCCGGCCCATCTCTCCGCGGGGACAGGGGCCGCAACGTCGTTCATCGGCGAAACACGATTCGATCCGGATGGGCGGAAACGGCCAGCCAACCCGACGCGGCGTAAACTCTTTTATGCAACCCGGCGGTGGAGACCCCCGAAACGCCGCATAGCGGCCGAACAATGGGATCGAGGATCCTAATTTTGCATGAACCTTTTGACGCCGCGCGTCCCGATTTTTATTGCTTGCGGATCGCGCATCGTCTAGAATGCGCGGAAGCATTCTCCATTTTTTCGTATGGTACTGGGCCGCGCCCTGCGCCCCCCCAAAGGAGGATTCCAGGCTCATGAGCAAAGCGGCACGTCTCCCCTTTCTCGCGTCCATCTGCGCATCCATCCTCGCCGCGTCGTGCGGCATTTCCATCGCCCAGTTAATCCCCAAGAAAATCTTCGCTGTGGGCAACGGCGATGGGTACGTCCGGATCATGGAGCGCGATGTGAGTTGGATTGACGTCTCGCCAGGCAATTGGGTTGACGTCACGCCAGCAGGCGAGAAAGGGTACCTCAGAGCGATCGACATCGTCTCGAGCTCCATTGCGCACGCCGTGGGGGGCCGTACCATCCAAGGGAAGGCATTCACGAAGTGCATGATGAGGAACGGAGGCGGCTGGTACGATGTCTCTCCGGGCATTGAGGGAGAGCTGACCCGCGTCGACATGCTGTCCGAGACTAAAGGTTTCGCTGCCGGGGTCTACCGGGGCCCGCAATATGAGGACTTCATTCGGGTATTGCGCTGGAACGGGATCGCCTGGTTCGATGTATCCCCGTCCCCCGCGGTCGAGGGGAGACCCCAGGGCATCACGATGTTTTCCCCGACGGATGGATATATAACGGGTTCATACCATGACCTGCAACTTCAGAAGTACTTTGTGCGGATGCTGCGCTGGGACGGGAGCGTCTGGTCCGATGTCTCCCCGTCCACGATATTCGATGGGGGGATCCACGACGTCTTCATGCTCTCCTCCACGGAGGGGTATGCGACTGGAAGCTATTATGACCAGCAGCTTCAGAAGAACTGCATGCTGGTGCTGCATTGGGATGGGAGCACCTGGTCCGATGTATCCCCGTCCCCGGCGGTCGAGGGGCGGTTCAACGGCATCTTCATGCTCTCCTCCACTGAAGGATACGCCGTTGGGTCGTGGTACGACCAGGGCGCGCAGGAGACGTACATGAAGGTCATGTCGTGGGACGGTAGCGCATGGACAGACGTCTCGCCCTCCCCCGCAGTCAGTGGGGATCTCAGGAACGTCTACATGGCCTCCGCGGCGGAGGGGATCGCTGTCGGTAGTTGGTCTGATAACAATACCAGTGAACTGTACGCGAAGACTCTCACGTGGGACGGATCCTCGTGGACGGCGGCGACAATCCCGAACGCGGATTTCCTCGAGGATGTCGCCATAGGGCCGCCATCGATGACCCTCTGGATCAACTTCCAGAAACCGAGCTCCGTGGTACCGGCCGGGCACATGGCTGATACCGGAGGACCGTACGATCCGTTAGCGGGATACGGCTGGTATTAGACGCGAACTCAGGAGGAGCGGCCCTTGATGGCGCGCCGGATCTCCCGTTCGGCTATCCGGCGTTTCACGGTTTCGCGCTTGTCGGGCGACTTCTTGCCGCGCGCCAGCGCGAGTTCGACCTTCGCGCGGCCACGGCTGAAGTAGAGGCGCAGGGGGACGAGCGTGAGCCCCTTCCGGGCGACCTGTCCCTCCAGGTAGGCGATCTCGCGGCGGTGAAGGAGGAGTTTCCTCTTTCGGACCGGATCCGGGTTCTCACGGTTGCCGAACTCGTATGGACTCACGTGGGCGTTGCAGAGAAACGCCTCCCCGCGCTCGATCACGCCGAAACTGTCGTTGAGGTTGGCCCTGCCGAGCCGGAGGGACTTGACCTCGGTCCCACGCAGCACGAGCCCGGCCTCGATCTTCTCGAGGACCTCGTAGTCGTGCCGGGCCTTGCGGTTTGTGGCGACCGGCCTGGGTTCCTGCGTCGTCATCGGGAGGGGGAGCGCCTTCTCCGTTCCCCGGGCGACGCGCCGGAAGCGCGCCCGGCGCCGCCTGCCCCGGGGAGGGACGCGATCGCGCCCGGATTCAGTCCTGCTGCGCCTGCCGATCCGCCCCGGCGGGCGGGACGGCGTCCAGGTCGTCGCCCTTGCCGCCGATCGAGCCGGGGACGCCGTCCTCCTCGAGCTCGGTCTCCACGCCCGCCTGGCTGAGCTGAACCTTATCGGCCTGCATCGCGGAGGACGCCTCGTCCCCCGGCCCGGCCCCCTTCTCCAGGTTCGCGGTGATGGTAAGATCGTTATCCGCGAGCACGCTGATCACCCGCGCGTAAACCTTGTACCCCGGCTTCCTGATTTTCAACACGTAGCTCCCCGCCGGGAGCTTGAGGAGGGACGTCTTGCCGTTGCCGATCAGGTTGTCGTTGATGTAGATCTCCGCGTCGGGCTCCTCGGGCATGGCGCCGATCAGGACGTTGCCGTACTCCTTCTCGGCTAGGTTCTCCCGCTCGTCCATGTAAAGCGTGATGCTCCCGGTGTAAGTCTTGACCTGTTCTCTCACCCCGACATTCTCGATGTTGAGCGTCTTGTAGCAGTTCGCGACGGTGATCGTCTCGACCTCGTCGTCGTAGCCGCGTTTCCTGGCCATGATCTCCGACAGGGCCGGCGCTATGAAATGCGCGGAGGAGTCCCCGTCGTTCATGGCGGTGTATTTGTACGGGGTGCGCCCTACGTAGTTCTTGTTGAGGTAGAGAAGCGCCCCCGCGGGGCTCGAGTGGATCCACACGACGCACTTCGTCTTCCTTACGCCGTCTGCGTACTTCGCGGTGCACCCCGCCGCGAACGCCGCCGCGAGGGCCAGAGCGACCACGAATGCCCGCCTCATCGGAGATCTCCTTTCGCCGCGCCCACCGCTGCCCGCGCCGACGCGCCCATTCTATCACAATGAAAAGCGCGGGTGCACAAATTCGGGATGGGGGCCGGGCGGAACGGGCCGGGCGGCGGGCCGCTCAATGCGCCTGACGCTCGGATGGGAGGAAGAGGTAGCAGCTGCGGTTGCGGGACAGGATGGAGTGCACGAGATCGAACGGCCGCTTCTCCATGAAACTGCTGTCGAACCCGCCGGCCATCGAGGAGAAAACCTTCTCCTTGAGCCTGTCGATCGCCTCCTCGGAATAGCGGCCGCGCGCTGTCAGGGACAGTTCGGGACAGTTGGCCTCGAAGCTGCCGTCGGGCTGCTCGGCTATCTCCATCGTCAGGTGCAGGCGCTGGACCATCCCCAACTCCCCGTCAACCGGCTTTCTCGCCGCAGAGCTGGAGCAGCTCGCCCCAGCGGCGGTCGACCTCCTCCTGCATGCGCGCCACCATCGGCTGGTTTTCCGGCTTCAGCAGGTGCGCGAACCGCTTCTGCCCCTTGATCCACTCCGTGATCGGCAGTTTCTGTCTCGGCCGGTAGTTGAGCTTCCAGGCGCCGTCCTCGACCTCGAAGAGAGGCCAGTAGCAACTCTCGACCGCGAGCCTGCACACCTCGAGCGAATCGGTCATAGGCACCCGCCAGCCGCGGTGGCAGGAGGAGATGACATTCATGAACTTGGGCCCCTCGATGGAGAGGGCCTTCCGCGTCTTCGCCATCAGGTCCTGCCAATTGTGCGGAGACGCCTGGGCGACGTACGGGAGGCGGTGGGCGACCATGATCTTCGTCAGGTCCTTCGGGTACTGCTTCTTGCCGCGCGACGCCTTCCCGACGGGCGAGGTAGAGGTCGCCGCGCAGAACGGCGTCGAGCTGGAGCGCTGTATCCCCGTGTTCATGTACGCCTCGTTGTCGTAACAGACGTACAGCATGTCGTGCCCGCGCTCCATGGCGCCCGAGAGGGACTGGAGCCCGATGTCGTATGTACCCCCGTCGCCGCCGAAGGCTATGAACTTGATCTTCCCCGAGATCTTTCCCTGCCCGAGGAGGGAGCGGTAGGCGGTTTCGATCCCGCTCAGCGTTGCCGCGGCGTTCTCGAAGGCGTTGTGCATGAACGGGACACGCCACGCGGTGTACGGGTAGATCGTCGTCACCACCTCCATGCACCCCGTGGCGGAGACACATACGATCGGGTCCTCGGCGGCCATCAGCACGAGCTTGATCGTGATGATGCTGCCGCACCCCGCGCACGCCCGGTGCCCCGGACTGAGCGGCACCGTCTTCTTGGATAACTCCTTGAGGTTTATCGCCATCGTATCAGCACCGCCCCCGCCGCTCCGCGCTACCCCCTCACCCCGAGATGGATCACGCCCGGCCCCGACAGATCGAACGCCGCGCGCGCGAGGTCGGGTCCCAGGTCCCTCCCGCCGAGCCCGTAGACGGCGTTCACGACCTCCGCCCGGCTCTTCCCGTAGAGCGCCGCCTTCACCTCGGCGCATAGCGGCCCGCCGACGGCGTTGAACCCCTCGGCGCGGTCCATGACCACGATCTTCTTCGCGCGACCCGCCGCGTCCGCGATCTCGTCCGCGGGGAAAGGCCGGAACATCCGCAGCTTCAGAAGCCCCGCCTTGATGCCCTTCGCCCGCAGCTCGGGAATGATCGTCTTCGCCGTGCCGGCGGTGGACCCCAGCAGCACCATCACGTAGTCCGCGTCGTCCAGCATATACCCTTCGTACAGGCCGAACTTCCGGCCCGTGAGCTTGCCGTACTCCTCGCCGATCTGCTTCACGACGCCCGGCGCCGCCTCCATCGGCTCGGCAAGCTGCCTGCGATGCTCGAAGTAGAAGTCGGTGAAGTCCAGGCCGCCCATGGTCACCGGCTTGTCCACGTCCAGCAGATAGGTGTCCGGCTTGTACGTCCCCACGAAGTCGCGCACCACGTCATCGTCCAGCATCTTCACGACTTCCATTCCGTGGCTGATGATGAAGCCATCCATCGTCACCATGGTGGGAAGCTGAATATCGGGATGCTCGGAAATGCGGATCGCCTGAATCGTGTTGTCGTACGCTTCCTGAGCGTCCTCCGAGAAGATGTGAAGCCATCCCGCGTCACGCGCGCCCATCGTGTCCGAGTGGTCGCAGTGGATGTTGATCGGTGAGGAGAGTGCGCGGTTTACTACCGGCATCACGATGGGGCGCCGCAGGCCGGAGGCAATGTAGAGCATCTCCCACATCAGCGCCAGTCCCTGTGAACTGGTCGCCGTCATTGCCCGCGCGCCCGCGGCCGATGCGCCGATTGTGGCGCTCATTGCGGAGTGCTCGCTCTCCACTGCCACAAACTCGGTGTTTACCAGGCCATCGGAAACGTAGGTGGAGAAGATCTGGACGATTTCGGTCGCCGGGGTGATCGGGTACGCGGCGATAACGTCGGGGTTGATCTGGCGAAGCGCCTGCGCAACGGCTTCGTTGCCCGTCAGCGCCGCCAGGTTCTTTACCCCCTTAAGGCTTGTCTCGGTTTTTGTCTCTGACAACTGATGCTCCTTAGGTCAATGGCTCCACTGCCGGGAGCCGGTATCGGTGAATCTTGCAGCCCCGCTCCGGGGTCCGCCGTCTCAGGCGTGCTGAGCCTTAACGGTCTCGTAGGCCTGCCGGATCGCCTGGACGTTGCCGGCGATCACCTCGGGCTTATTGCGGAACTTCTTCTTGAGCTTCGCCTCGGTGTCTTCGATCATTGAATCGAAGTCCACCATACCCGTTGCGCCGACGAGCGCCCCGAGCATGGGCGTGTTGGGGATGTCGCGGCCAATGGTCTCTTTCGAAATGGTGGATGCGTCCAGCACAAAGAGCTTCTGCCCGTTCAGGCCGAGCTTCTTGCCCATCTCCTCGGTCGTCTCGTTCGTGTTCACGAGCACGACGCCATCCTGAGGAAGCCCCTTCATAACGTCAACCGCCCCGATCAGCGTGGGGTCGAGAATCACCACCACGCTCGGCGACTCGACCGCCGAGTGGATCGTAATCGGCTCGCCGCTGATCCGGTTGTAGGAAGCGACCGGCGCGCCGGTCCG
>CALLYX010000251.1 GCA_937858775.1 uncultured bacterium
GCCGCCAAATCTCACAAGATCACCAAAGTCGTCTTTGATCGCAATGGCCGCATTTATCACGGCCGGCTCGATGCCTTAGCAACTGCCGCACGTAAAGCCGGATTGGAGTTTTAATTATGGCTATCGAACAACAGCCCAAAGAATTTGAAGAAAAGGTGATTGCCATTGACCGGGTTGCCCGCGTTGTCAAAGGTGGTCGTCGTTTCCGTTTCCGCGCGCCTCGCAACGCTCCAGGGTGAGAAGCGACGCGCGCGGCGTCTCATGATCGCTCGCGAAGCCGAAGCCGGTGTTGTCGTGCGCGAGGCACCCCCGCACGTAGATTCGCTCGCACCCCTCCAGGAGCATCAGCCCCGCCGTCCACGGGTCGCCGCCGCCGTTCCCGTCGAGTTCGCAGTCGAGGATCTCGATGTCGCGAGCGAACGCCCCGAGGTGGATCCCGTTCCTCGCGTTGCCGGAGACCCGGAACCCCTCGACGCGCACCCAGGCCTTTCCCGAGAGGTCGAAACCGTGGCCCCCCCCGCCGGAGATCCTTGGCGTCTCGCCGGGGTAGGCGGCGAAAGTGATCCGGCGGTGGGCGGCCCCCGTCCGGAGCGGGGTGACGCCCCCCGGATAGTCGCCGGCCCTGACGCGGACGGTGTCGCCGGCCTCGAGCGAGGCCGCCGCCTTCTGGAGCGTGGCCCACGGCCGCTCGGCGGTGCCGGGCCACGAGTCGCTGCCGCCAGGGGCGACGTGGAAAGTGCGGCCGGGACCGGGCGCGTCGCCCCGCGGCGTGAAACGGACCGCGTCCGCGACAGCGGCGCCGTCGCCCATGTCCGTGATGGTCACGGCGGCATTGCCGTCAAGGAGGTACTCGCCGATGGCCCGCCACGTTCTGCCGCCCGCCCGAAGGTTCACGCGGGCGTGCCGCGTGTGGTCCGCGGCGCCGACGAAGATCGGGAGGCTCGACGCGAGGCCATCGTCCGCGTCTCCGACGCGAATGGATATCTCGTAGACGCCGGCGGCCAGGGAGGGACGGTATACGGCCGAGCCCCCGCCGCTCCCCTGCGGCGCCCGCGCCGCGGATCCCCCTATGCAGGAGGGGGAGGAGAACGCCTCCCAGTCGCCGTAGAACACCGCCTGCGGATCGTCGAGGACGACCTCCCCTGCGCCGGCCGCCGAGGGGGTGAGCAGCAGGCATAGCGCCAGCGGCGCCGTGGCGTTCATGCGGATGGCGGTCAACGCGCGCGCGCCGTGATCAGGCGGTGCGTGTCGCGGGCGATGACGAGCTCCTCGTCTGTGTGGATCATGAGGGCGGCGACCCTGGATCCGGGCGTCGAGAGGATCGTCTCCCCCCGGGCGTTTCTCTCCTCGTCCAGATCGAGGCCGAGGAACGACGCGTAGGAGAGTATGCGGGAGCGTATCGCCGCGCTCCGCTCCCCCATGCCGGCGGTGAAGACGATCGCGTCCACGCCGTTCATCGCCATGGCGTACGCCCCGATGTATTTCGCCACCCGGTACGTGAAGACCTCGACGGCGAGCAGGGCCGGACGTTCGCCGCGCTCCGCGTCCTCGAGGATGTCGCGCATATCCTTCTTGCCGCAGATCCCCACGAGGCCGCTCCTCTTGTTCAGGAAATCGCTCATCTCCGGGATCCCCATCCGCTCCCGCTCCATGAGGTAGAGCGGCACGTAAGGATCGAGGTCGCCGCTGCGCGACCCCATCACCAGCCCCTCCAGCGGGGTGAACCCCATGGAGGTGTCGACGGAGACGCCGGCGTTCACGGCCGCGACGCTGCAGCCGTTTCCCAGGTGGCAGGTGATGATCTTCAGCGCCTCGACCGGCTTTCCGAGCGCGCGCGCCGCCTCCCTGGAGACGTACATGTGGGAGGTGCCGTGGAAGCCGTAACGGCGGATCTTGTGCTTGAGATACATCTGGTACGGGATCGCGTAGGCGTACGCCTTTTGGGGCATCGTCTGGTGGAAGGCGGTGTCGAAGACCGCCGCCT
Organism: uncultured bacterium; assembly: GCA_937858775.1. Taxonomy (GTDB): domain Bacteria; phylum Auribacterota; class Tritonobacteria; order UBA1439; family UBA1439; genus UBA1439. The sequence continues at coordinate 1,985 of CALLYX010000251.1, forward strand.
GCGGCACGCCCGGAAGGAGGCGCCGGCACGCCTCGATGCCTAGGAGGTTCGGCGGGTTGTGGAGCGGGGCGAGCTCGCAGCAATCCCTGATCGCCGTGTGGACGTCGTCGTCGACGAGGACCGACTCGGCGAACCGCTCCCCCCCGTGCACCACGCGGTGCCCGACCCCCTCGATCCCCCGCAGCTCCTTCACGACCCCGAGCCGCGGGTGCGTGAGCAGGGACAGTATCTCCCCGATGGCCAGGTTGTGGTCCGGGACGGCCTTGCCCCAAGAGGCGTCGGGTCCGCCGGGAAGCGAGTGCCTGAGCTCGGACCCCTCGAGGCCGATCCGCTCGATCAGTCCTTTCGCGAGGAGCGTCTCGCGGTCGTCTATCTCGAAGACCTGGTATTTTATCGAGGAGGAGCCGGAGTTGAGGACGAGGATCTTCATCTGCTTCGACAGCGTATCAGAAGCCGCCCATGCGGGTCAACCGGACTTTGGATTTTGAAGCTTCACTGCTTCATCGCGGGGGGCGCGGGACTCGCGGAAACCGGCCGGGGACGCGCCAAGACAAAGTGGTTTCTTCTGCGCCGTCGCGCCCGCGCCCCGAAACGATCCTTTCTCCGCGGCCCCCGTGTTTCCGTGGCGAACCCGCGAACCGCGCGTGCCGTGCCGCCTTGACAACGGCGGACGGGGGGATATACTTGGCGCATGGTGAAGAAGATCGCGTCCATAGGCAGGGGAGGGGTCGGGAAGACGTGCTTCATCGCGGGTCTCGCCCGTGTCCTCGCCGACCATGGCCCGCTCCTCCTAATCGACGCCGACCCGGACCAGAACCTCGCCGAGGCGGTCGGGATCGACATGGGGGGGGAGGGGCTGAAGAGCATCTCATCGCTCCTCTTCGACGTCAAGGCGGGCCGGCTCGATCCGAGGATCGAGAAGGCCCCTCTCGCGCAGAAGGTGGACTATCTCCTGAGCCGGCAAGGGCTCTACGAGGGGGATCGGTTCGATTTCTTCTCCCTCGGCACCAAGTGGACCGAGGGATGCTACTGCCAGCCGAACAACATCCTCAAGGGGTTGATAGGGCGCCTCGAGGCGGGTTACCGCTACGTGCTCGTGGATTCCCCCGCCGGCCTGGAGCACCTGAACCGGCGGATCACCGTCTCGCTGGACGATATCTTCGCGATCATCGACGCGTCGAAGAAGGCGATGGACAACGCGCTGCGCGCGAAGCGGATCGCGGAGGAGATAAGGATCTCGTTCGGCAGGTTCTTCCTCGTGGCCGGGCACGGGCGCCCGGGGGGATGCCCGGCCGCGCCGGCCGGGGATTCGGGGTTCGAATGCGCGGGCGCCCTCGCCGTCGATCCGGCGGTCGCGCGCCTGTGCATGGAGGGCGGCTCGCTCTTCACGCTTCCCGAGTCGTCCCCGTTCCTGGAATCCGTCCGCGCCGTCGCCCGCGCCGCCGGTTATCTCTGAGCCGGCCCTCGGCGCCGCCGGTGCGGCTCGCCATCAGGGCACCGGCTCGATATCGGCGCCCGCCGGTCCGGCGGTCGGTTCCGTGATCGCGATCTCCTTCGGGGGGGTGAAACGGCCGGGCGGAATCGGCTCGTCGACCGCGATCGCGACCGCCTCCTGTACCATGTCTCCGAGCGCGGGGCTCTCCTTCCTGAGCGGGAGGTTGTTCCAGAGCCAGGTCTTCGTCCCCATCGCCTCGAAGATATCGCAATCGCGCCCCATGACCTTCCCCTTGCCCGCGCGTTTCAGGTCCCCGGAGGCGGAGCGCCCTTTCGCGAGTTCCCTGCCCAGCTCCGCGTATGCATTCTTCTGCTCGGCGCTCATCGAACGCACCATCTCCCCGGCGACCTTGGAGAAGCTCCGGCGCTTCTCGCCGGTCTTCCTCGCCCGGTCGATCCGGTAATACCATTCGCCGTCGTCGATCTCGGTGGTCGACTCCCTTTGCTTCCTGCCCAGGATGGTGAGGGTCGTGTCGCGGTCGATCCGCGTCCTGCGCCCGTAGTCGTCGATGGTGAGGACCTGTGTCCCCTCCTGGATCGAGCCGGTGATCTTGTACGTGATCACCGCCGTCCTGAACGGGTAGGCGGACGCCTCGCCGGCCCGCAGGGGCGCGGGGGCCGCAAGGACCGCGACGGCGGCCAGCATGGTATAGCGCATCGGGCACCTCGTGCGGCGCGCCCCGATTCCCGGGCGCGCTAGGCAACATTACACGACGACGGGCGCCGCGGTCAAGCGGCATTCCGTCCCGGGCGCGGGGTGGGCCGGCTCGGGGTCGAGGTATTATTGACAGTACGCATCGTATGTGTTAGCTTAACACATAAAGTTATATGTGGTACCGCGCGCCCCGCCGCCGGTGGCGCGATCGGGATTCGAAGCGGAGGGTTGCACGCCATGGCGAGGAATCTCGAGAAGGCGATACAGAGATTCAACCGCCGCTACAAGGAGCAGGGTGGGTACGACCGGTTCAGGCGGCTTCTCGATCAGGGGAAGACGCTCGAGGAGATCGGGGCGGTCTTCGGCTTCACGCGCCAGTACGCGTCGTTGAAGAAGATAGAGTTCGGGCTGGCGGCGCCGAAGAAGAAATATCACGACTGCGGGTGGCTCGCCGGACGCTACCGCCAGGAGGGCAGGTCGCTCGCCGAGATCGCCAAGGAGTGCCGCGTCGACCCCGGGACGATCTATGTACATGTCAAGAAGTGCGGCATCCCGCTGAAGGGCGTGCCGTCGGGGGAACGGCACCACCGTTGGAAGGGCGGCCGGTTCATACGCCCGGACGGATCCATCGTCATCACCGCCGGCGCGGACAAGGGCAAGTATCTCCACCGCCTCGTGATGGAGAAGGCGCTCGGCAGGCCCCTCCGCCGGCGCGAGAAGGTCTGCCACATAGACGGCGACAAGGGCAACGTGGATATCGCCAACCTCAAGCTCGTCAGCAGGGATTGAATCGCGCGGCGTCTCCGGGAGGGGAATCGATGAAGCGTATACAATTCGCACACGCGGCGATTCTCGCCGGGTTGGCGGCCGTTTTCGGCTGCGGCGTGGCCGACAACACCCCCGTCGGCAAGGGGGTCAAGACGTACGAGCGCTACAGCGACGAGCTTGGGAAGGAACGGGACGTCAAATTCTTCGGCAAGGACATCGTCGTCGAACCCGAGGCGGACCGGAAGATCCGCATCGCGTTCTGAGGCGCCTGGGGCACCCCCTCTTCCCCGGCAATCCGCCCGCCCAGATGCGGCAAAGGAGCAATCCGTGGCGACGCTTCGGCCCCGCATCCTCTACTCGTTCGCCTTCATAATGAACAGCGCCACCGGCGTCCTGGTGGTCGGCCTGCCGCTGCTGGGGATCCGCTTCGGCGCATCCGCCCTGCATCTCGGCCTCCTCGGCTCCGCCGGCGCTTTCGTCTACGCGCTATCCTGCCCTTTCGGGGGCAGGCTATCCGACCGTTCCGGCCGGTGGAGATCGGGCCGGCGGGGCTCGCTCATCGCAAGCTGCTCCCTCCTTGTCCTGGTGGATTGCTTCATCTTTTTCGTCTCCGGCCTCCGCGACGTCTTCGTCATCGCCGTCTGCGGCTCGTTCTGCACGGCGTTTTTCTGGCCCCCCTTGCAGGCGTGGCTGGCGGAGATCGGGGGGAAGGAGCGTCTCGCGGAGCGCCTGGGGTTCTTCAACCTCTCATGGAGCCTCGGCATCATGGTGGGGCCGATGATCGGCGGCTTTCTCTTCGCCGCCGACTACCGCCTCCCGTGGTGCTACTCGATCGCCACGAACTCGTTTCTCGTCCTCCTGCTCGTTCTCTCGCGGGGCGCCGAGTCCGCCGGGCGCGGCGGGGCGGCCGCCCAGACGGCGGGGGGGGCGGAGTCGCGCGTCCCGGCCGGCGCGGCGGAGTTCCTCCCGCTCGGGCTCTGGGCGAACTTCGTCAGCTGGTTCTGCCTCGCCAACGTGCAGTCGCTCTACCCGAAGCTCGCGAGCTCACGGGGGTTTTCGCCGCAGCTCATCGGCTGCCTGCTCTTCATGGTGGGGGCCGCGCAGTCGCTCTTCTTCCTCGTCCTGCGCTCGACGCGGGCTTGGCATTTCCGCTACGGGCCGCTGGTGGCGGTGCACGCCGTCGCGGCCGGCGGGATGCTGGTCATCTTCGGGGCGAGCGCGGTGCCGCCGCTCGCTGTCGCATTCGCGCTCGTGGGGCTCGGGCTCGGGTTGTCGTACTACTCGAGCATCTTTTACAGCCTCTGCGGCGACGGTGGGGCGGGGCGGAAATCGGGCATCCACGAGCTCATGGTCGGCTCCGCGTTCTTCCTCGGGCCACTCGCCGGCGGACTCTGCGCGCAGTACCTCGGGTTGCGCGCCCCGTTCATCCTGTGCGCCGCGCTCCTCGCGGGGACCGCCGCGTGGGAGGCCGCGCGGTGGAGGGGATCCCACCGCCGTTCCGCCCCTCCCGGCGGCCCCCGGCGACAGCCCGGCGGCCTTACGCTATCTTGTCCTCGGGAAGGTACGGCGCCTTGATGAAGATCACGCGCACGGGCACGGGGGTGTCGTTCACGATGTCGTGCATCTCCCCGGGCTCCAGGCGGAAAGCGTCGCCCTCGCAGACCCGCGTTGGGACGCCGTCTACGAGGATCGTAGGGGCGCCGTCGAAAAAGTAGAACGTCTCCTCCACCTCCCTGTGCCCGTGCCCCCCCATCCGCTCCCCCGGTTTCAGGCGGATGACGCCCCACTCGATGCGCGGGCCGCGCATCAGGTATTTGGGGCCCGAATCGCCCTTCCGGTATCCCTGCTCTTTTTCGTTGACGCGCTGCATGGCCTGCCTCCGTGAATAAAACCGAAACGAGCGCCACGAATGAAACGAGACCCCCGGACTACAGCGCGGCCCGGAGGATGCCCGCGAGCGCCCCTTCGTCCGCCGCGACCGGGTTTCCATCGAGGCTGGATCCTCGCGCCTCCCGCGCGATGGCCGGGATATCCCGCTCCGTTACGCCGAACGTGGAAAGCCCTGCGGGGATCCCGATCTCCGCTGAGAGGGCGGCGACAAGCTCGGCCGCCTTCTCCGCCCCCGAGGCCGCGTCGAGCCCGCGGACATCCGCGCCTAGCGCCTCCGCAACTCGGGCGTACTTTCCGGCGGCGAACGCGGCGTTGAACGACATCACCCGCGGCAGGAGGATGGCGCAGCCGAGGCCGTGCGGGACGGCGAAGCGGGCGCCGAGGGGGTGCGAGAGGGCGTGCGCGGCGCCGAGACCGGCGTTGGCGAGGGCCATGCCGCTCAGGAGACTGGCGAGCGACATCCCGGCCCGCGCCCCGGCGTCCCGCCCGTCCCGGACGGCGCGGGCGAGGCATCTCCCGACGAGGGCGATCCCGTGGAGCGCGAGGGCGTCCGTGAGCGGCGTGCTCCGCCTCGAGACGTACGGCTCGATGAGCTGCGCGAGCGCGTCCATGCCCGTCGCGGCGGTGACGGCGGGGGGGAGGGTGTATGTCAGCTCCGGATCCACGACGGCGGCGGCCGGAATGAGGAGGCGGTGCCTTATACTCCTCTTGACCCCCTCCGCGCGGTCAGTGATGACCGCGTTTTTCGTCACCTCGCTCCCTGTCCCCGCCGTCGTTGGGACAGCGACGCATGGGAGGGGAGGCCGCTCGATCTCCTTCCCGTGGAGGTAATCGCGGGCCGGGCCGCCATTAGTCGCCACCCCGGCGATCGCCTTCCCGGCGTCGAGCGCGCTCCCGCCGCCGACGGCCACGACCATGTCGCAGCCCGCGGCAAGCGCTTCCTTTGTTCCGCGGTCCACGGTCTCGGTCGAAGGATCCGCCTCGACCCCTTCGAAGAGGAGCGCCGCTACGCCGTTTTCCCGGAGGCCGCCCAGCACCCTCCCCAGCCCTCCGCCTCCCCGGAGAGAGGCTGAGCCGGTCACCACGAGGGCCTTCCGGCCGAGGCGCGCCGCCTCCGTCCCGAGACGCGCGAGAGCGCCGGGTCCGTAGAAGACGCCCCGAGGGATGAAGAAATCGTGGACCGCCATGTTATCGCCCCAGGTGATAGAAGCGCCGCGGAAACCGATGCCCGGACAGGCCTTTAGTGTACGCGAGGACGACGCGCGGCGAAAGGGTAAATGAATGTAGGGGGTTACGCCTCGCTCTTGAGGGTGAGCGCGGCATTGCCCTCGCCGCGACGCACCGCCGGATCCCCCATGTAGCGCACCCTAAAGGGTGCGGTACGGGGGGGGAAATTGGGGCGCGCTGCGGGGGAGGATTTGGGATGCGTTGTAGCGCACCCTAAAGGGTGCGGTACGGAGGGGGAAATTGGGGTGCGCTACGGGGAGGAGAAATTGCGGCGCGCTGCGGGGGAGGATTTGGGATGCGCTACACCCGCTCAACACCCCATCGCTTCCGAGATCGCCGAAACAGATGGATTAGCGGGATGAGGAACGTTCGGACGCTGGTATAATAATGTCGGGCCGTTCGGCCATTCCGGAACTTCGATGAAAATTGCGCTTGTCCATGTCCTCGACAAGGGCCGGGAACGGGAGACCTATCTCCCGCCCCTCGGGCTCGGTTCGATCGCCGCGACCCTGCGCGCGCAGTGCGGCATGGAGGAGATCAGCATTCCCGAGTTCACTTCGGGGGAGGAGATACGGCGCCTCGCCCCCGACCTCGTCGGCATCTCCTGTGTTTCACAGAACTACGATCTGGCGAGGGCGCTCGCCGCTGAGCTCAAGGCCTCATGCGGCGTCCCTATCATCGTCGGCGGCCCCCACGTGAGCGGCCTCCCATCCTCCCTCGGCCCGGAGTTCGATATCGGGGTCATTGGGGAGGGGGAGGAGACCATGGCGGAGCTTGTCCGCCTCTTCGAAGCCGGGAGGCCTTCCCCTGCGGCGTTGGGCCGGGTGGCCGGGATTGTCTACAGGGACGGAGGCGCTCTCGTCAAGACCCCGCCGCGCCCCCCCGTGAGGCCCCTCGACAACCTTCCGCATCCAGCCAGGGACCTGCTCAGGATCGGACCGTTCGCCCACATGGTCACCTCGCGGGGCTGCCCGTGCAGGTGCACCTTCTGCTCATCATCGAAGATATGGAATGGCCTCCGCTCTCACTCGGCTGAATACGTCTTCGAGGAGATCCGGGAGCTTGCCGGGCGGTGGGGCGCGCGGCGTATCAACCTTATGGACGACCTCTTCCCGGCCGACGGGAAACGGCTCCACAGGATCGCCGATCTCGTCGAGGCGGAGGGACTCGACCGCGCCGTCTGTTTCGCCTGCCACGGCAGGGCGGAGTTCATCAACGAGGAGGTATGCCGGGACTTGCGGCGCATGGGCGTTCAGGCCATAACGTTCGGATTCGAATCGGGATCGCAGCGGGTGCTCGCGTGGCTCAAGAAGGGCGCCGCGACGGTCGAGGGAAATATGCGGGCGGCCGCTTTATGCCGGAACGCCGGGATGCGGGTGGGGGGGAGTTTCATCATCGGCTCCCCCGGCGAGACGCGGGGCGAGATCCTCGAGACGCTCGATTTCATCAGGAAGAGCGGGATAATAGGCGGCGATGTGTATGTCCTCACCCCATATCCGGGGACGGAGGTCTGGGAGCACGCCCTGCGGCACGGGATCGTGAGCGAGGATATGGAGTGGGGTCGGCTCGCCTGCGACGACTTCGCCGAACACCCCGGCATTGTCCTCGACACAGCCGTCAGCCATGCGGAGCTGGTCGAGCTCTACCTGATGATCCGCGGCGAACTCAGGCGGCTTCTCGATGCCAACGCCCGCTTCCTGTACGCGCGCGATTACCCTGTCCGAAACCTGCTCTCCCTCCGCCGCCTCCTCCGGGCCGCGCGCCGGCCCGCGAAGGCCGTATCCTTGCTCGGGGACCTCCTCTCGTACCGGATGATGGGAAAGGGGCCGGCCGGCGGCCCCCCCCCCGCCGCCTCCTCCCGCCGCTGACCGCCGGCATCTCCTTTCCCCATCGCGGTCGGGGCACCGCGTTCTTGCCCACCCCCTGGCGATGTGATATAAACGCACGAAAATGAAACCCGTTCTCCTCACCATCGACCTCCAGAAGGATTTCCCGCGCCTCTTCACGCTGCTGAAGCCCGCCGCGAAACTCGATGCGAGCGTGCGCGAGCTCACCTCGTTCTTCAGGCGCCGGAAGCTGCCGATCATCCACCTTCTCACCCTCCACAAGGCGGACGGGAGCACCTGGACCCGGCAGATGAAGCGGGACGACTTCCGGATATGCGTCGACGGGACGGACGGGTTCAGGGAGCTCGACTGCGTCGGCCGGAGGCCGGATGAGACGGTGATCCACAAGACGCGATGGAGCGCGTTCCACGGCACTGAGCTCGACCGCCTCCTCAAGGCCCGCGGCTACGACACGCTGGTGCTGGCGGGGTTCTTGACGCACGCCTGCATCCGCGTGACCGCCCTCGACGCCTACCAGCGGGACTACGACGTCGTCATAGCCCGCGACTGCGTGGACACCTACGACGCCGCGCACGAGCGCGTCACGCTCGCGTACCTCTCCCGCTACGTCGCCCGCGTCCTCGCGAACGAGGAGATCTTCGCCCTGCTGGGAACCCCCGACCGCCCCGCGAAGCGGTAAAAGCAAGGGGACGG
>CALLYX010000252.1 GCA_937858775.1 uncultured bacterium
CCCTACGGCGGAGTAGGGCCGGCACCCGGCGCCGATCCCTCCCCCGCGCGGATCCCGGATAGGCCGGGGCCGCGCGGCTTACTCGGCCGCGGCCTCATCGGGAGACGGCCCCGGCTGAGACACCCCCGGCCCGCGCTCCGCCCCGGGCCCGGCGGCGGTTTCCGGCGCCGCGGGCTTCTCCGCCTCCGCATCCCCCTTTGCGGCTTCCCGCGCGGTGGCCTTCGCGGCGGCCTTCCTCGCCCGCGGCTTGCCGGCGGGTTTCGCTTCCTCCCTCTCCTCCTCGCCCTTCTGCGCCTTCGCCTTCTTAGCGTCGGCCTCCATCGCCTGGCGGAGCCGCAGCCCCTCGACGCACGCCTGCGCCATCCGTTCCGAGATCAGCTTGATCGCGCGGATCGCGTCGTCGTTCGACGCGATCGGGTAATCTATCATCTCCGGGTCGCAGTTGGTGTCTACGAGGGCGATGATGGGGATCCGGAGCCGGCCGGCCTCGGCTACGGCTATATGCTCCTTCTTCGGATCGACCACGAAGACGGCGCCCGGGAGCTCGGTCATCTCCTTGATGCCCATGAGGTTGCGCTCGAGCTTCGCCTTCTCGCGCCTGATGGAGGCCAGCTCCTTCTTGGGGAGCATGTCGGCCACCCCGCTCGCGACGAGGTCCTCGAGCTCGCGGTAGCGCCCGATGCTCTTCCTGATCGTCTTGATGTTGGTGAGAAGCCCGCCGAGCCAGCGCTCCGTGACGAAAAACGCCCCGGCCGCCTGCGCCGCGGCCTGGATCGGCTCCTTCGCCTGCCGCTTGGTGCCGACGAAGAGAACCGTCTTGCCCGAGGCGACGGTGTCCCGGACGAATCCGTAGGCCGCCTCGACCTGCTCGATCGTCTGGGTGAGATCTATGATGTGGATGCCGTTGCGCTCCTCGAAGATGTAGCGCCGCATCTTCGGGTTCCAGCGCCTTGACTCGTGCCCGAAGTGGACCCCCGCCTCGAGGAGTTCCCGGATGGAAGTGACCGCCACGACGCGCCTCCTTTCAGGGTTCACCCGATTCGGCGGGGTACGGTTACGCGCTACGCGCGCGTGCACCCTCGCCGTTCATCGGCCGCGCCCCTCAAAGGGCGGCGCGCCCGACATCGGGCTCCGCCTTGCGCGACGGGCGGGGCTGACGGCCACGAGGCCGCCGCCGGCGCCCGCGCCTGCTGCGATTTTCGACGAGACCTTATACCAAAGAACGGCGCGCGTGGGAAACAATTCGCGGATGCAATAGCCATCCTACCGCCGCGCAAGAAGATACATTGCGAGTATTTCGACAAGAAACACCCATTTTCACGCGGCGAAACAGCCGTCACCCCGCTTGGAATGCGCCGACCCGCGCGAAGAGAAGTAGTCTATTGCGTCCGCGACCGGGGCCGGCGAGCGGCTTGCCCGCGGCCAGCAGCTCGCCCACCGTCACGAACTCGAAGCCCATGGCGCGCAGTTTCGGAATGGCCAGCGGCAGTGCGGCGGCGGTATGGAAGCCGCGGCCGTTGGCGTGGGCGATGACGATCGAACCGGGCCGGGCGCCGCGCACCATGGCGTTGGCGATGGCTTGCGCCGATTGCGTGGGCGACGGATCGCCGGTGGAGAGATCCCATTGG
>CALLYX010000253.1 GCA_937858775.1 uncultured bacterium
CGCTCGGGTCCGCGGGGGAGTACGACGACGCCGTGGAGGACCTGCACGCGATCCGCGGGCTCGCGCGCCGCGAGCCCGTGCTCGTCTACTCCGAGGATTGGAGCCGTGGAACAGGCGGCTGGAGCACGCAGCAATCCGTTCTTCCCGGGAGGGCGCCGGTGCGCGTCTTCATCGGGCATGAGCAGGCGATGTGGGGATTGTATTTCTGGGGGAACAACGGCTGGGCCATACGCGGCCGCACCCTCCCCGAACTCCCGGTCAAGGTGAGCATCATCGGCTACGTCCTCCGCGCCAACCGGAACGCGCTCTCGGTGAACGTCCGCACGAGCAACGGCGGGGCGATCTACAAGTACGGATTCTGCGGCGGGGTGATCGGCGCCAACAAGCAGCCCCCCACGTGGACCTACCGCGACACCGACCTCGGCTACCGGACCGAGACGCCGTACGAGCTCTGGTCCGTCTGGATACCGCGCACGGGGAGGTACGCCATCGGCCTGAAGAATCTCGCCACGGGCGAGGAGCGGATGAGCCGCTACCTGTGGGCGTGCATGTCCGGCGGGATACCGGGCTGCTTAGACTTCGACCAAGAGGCCGGGGGAAAGGGCCCCGCCGTCCTCGGGCGCGTGTCGGTCTACCTGCTGCGCTAGAGGCGGCGCCCCTTTTCGACAGGCCGGGGCGGCGAGGAGCGGGGGTCTTTTTCGTTTGACACCCACCGCCCGGTCGTGTACTTTGCCGCCGCGACCGGGAGCCGCGGCCGTCCGCCGACCTCCCCGTATCCACCATTCACCGCAAGGAGGCAACCGTGCCATTCAGATTCGCGTGTCTCGCGGCCGCCCTGGCGGCCGCCGCGCTTCCCCTTTCCGCGACGCCGGCGTCCGCGGGGGATGAGATCGAGTTCTCCGACATGGCGCTCGGGTCCGCGGGGGAGTACGACGACGCCGTGGAGGACCTGCACGCGATCCGCGGGCTCGCGCGCCGCGAGCCCGTGCTCGTCTACTCCGAGGATTGGAGCCGTGGAACAGGCGGCTGGAGCAC
>CALLYX010000254.1 GCA_937858775.1 uncultured bacterium
TTGATATTGTTCTCGACGACCGAATCCTCACGACGTATGACGCCGGAGGGTATTTCGGCGAAAAATGCCTGTTTTCCGATGAAAAACGGACGGCGACGGCCAGGGTGAAAACAGACGCGAAGCTCCTGTCCATTCAAAAGGAGGAAATGCTGAGTCTGATCCGGGGAACCGCCGCGGAAAGTCTGCTTCACCAGATTGCCGATTTTCAAAATGTGGAATTGCGGGACGCCGTGCAGGACAACCCCTGGCCCCTGCTGTACCGGGAGCTCGACGAGGCGCATCCCCACGGCCGCTTCGTCCTCACCGTGCGCCCGACCGACGACTGGTGGGCCAGTGTCCTGGGCCACTTCGGTGGCCGCTCGACCCCCATGCGCGAGTGGATCTACGGCGAGGGGAACGGGGACCCCGTCGGCCACGAGGCGCTCTACCGGGAACGCTACGAGCGGCACAACGCGGCGGTCAGGGCGTACTTCGCCGACCGGCCCGACCCGTCGGCGGCGGGCGAGCGCGTCGCGTCGTTCCGGGCGGACGGCTACTGGAGGGATATCGGGACGATCCGGGCCTACTTCGACGCCAACATGGATTTCCTGCGCGGGGAGATGCCGTCGCACTGCCGCGCGTTTGCGCCGGCCGATGGGGGGCGTCCGCCGCCCGGCCGTTTCCCGGGCGTCGAGTTCGCGCCTCCCGTGATCGTCGGCGCCGGTTGCGCGATAGGGGCGGGGAGCGTGATCGGGCCGGGCGTGGTTCTCGGGGATGGGTGCGTCGTCGGGAACGGCTGCAGGCTCTCGGCCGTCGTCGCCCTTCCCGGGGCGCGATTCTCCAGCGGAGAGGAGGCGCGGCGTATCGTCAGGTCGCCGGCGGCCTCGGTGCCGGTGTGATCCGGCGGTTCGGCTGGGCCCGCCTCTTCCCCCCCCGCGCCGAAGACGATATTTGACCCTCTTCTGTTTTGTGCGGATCTGTTTCCGTTTCGCCCCCGCTTGAGGAGGATTGAGACGGGGATTTCCTGTCGGTACCTCATCGCGCGTATTCAAAGAAGGCGGGATGCGGTTTCCCGCATTCTCCATCCGTACCCAGCAGGCAGGCGGGCGCTTCTCCTTTGCGGGGGGGACGGGGCCGGGAGACCGAGGCGGGGAGGCTCGGGAAACGGGCGTTCCTCCTTTGCGCGGGGGGATGGGAAAGGTGAATTAGCCGCTGGAATGCGGAACCGGAAAATTCTTTGTAATATTTCACCCCCCCTTTGCGACTAATATGCTGGAAGGGGGTGGAGTATGGACGGGGATCGAACGGCAGGGGCTGGGAAGGGATCTCTCACGCTCGGTTTCGACGAGCGGGGGAAGCGCGGCGTGGGCTGCCGGTGGCTCCTTCAGTTGAGCGGTCCGCCCATGCTGACGCTGGTGCACGACATCAGCAGTTGGGCGCACCGCAAGGCGAAGCTCTCCGCCGCCGCTGTGAACCTCACGGCGCTCGACGGGAAGCGGATGGAGCTCCGGATCACCGGGCAGGGGAGGGACGGGCGATGCCGCTGGTGCCGGACATTCCGGTCGGGCCTAAGGACGGCGGTGCGCAGGGGGTACGGTCCTAACGCGTTCGTCGCGACCGGTCAATGTGTCTTTGACGTTCCGCCGCGCGGGGACGCCGCTTCGGCTGGGA
>CALLYX010000255.1 GCA_937858775.1 uncultured bacterium
CCGCGGAGCACCTCGATCCGCCCGGCCCCGCTCGCGTACGTTTTCCGCACGGCGCGGAGCTCGATGAAGGGCGCCCGCTCGTCATTCATAGCGGAGCGCCTCCACGGGGTCGAGCCTGGACGCCTTCCACGCCGGGTAGAGCGCCGCGATCGTGCTCAGGACGAGGGCGATGGAGGCGATGAGGGCGGTGCGGCCCCACGAGAGGTCCGCCGGGATCCGGTCCAGGTTGTAGACGCTGGGCGGGAAGAGCTGGAAGCCGGTGAGCCAGCCGATGAAGTCCGCGATCGGGTTGATGTTCTCGGCGAAGGCCAGGCCCGCCGCCGTGCCGATAAGCGCCCCCGCCGCCCCGATGATGGCCCCCTCGGCGGTGAAGATCGCCATGATGCTGAGCGGCCTCACCCCGATCGCCTTGAGGATGCCGATGTCTTTCGTCTTCTCCATGACGACCATGATCAGGGTGCTCGCGATATTGAGCGCGGCGACCAGCACTATGAGCGTCACGATGATGAACATGACCTTCTTCTCCATCGCCACGGCGGCGAAAAGCACCGGGTTCTTCTGCTTCCAACTCGACACCCTGAACGGGGACGGGAATCGTGCGTCGAGAGCCGCCTTCACTTCGTCGGTGAGATCGAGGTCCCGGATCCTGATATCCACCCCCTGCGCGGCGTCCCCGAAACGGAACAGCTTCTGGGCGGTGCCGAGATCCGAGTAGATGAGCGACTGGTCGTAGTCGTACATGCCGGACTCGAATATCCCCGCGACCACGCGGTCGAGCACCACCGGCACCGGCCCGGCGGGGGTATCCATCTCGCTGGGCGAAACGAGCTTGACCTCGTCGCCCACGTCGATCCCGATCTCCGAGGCGAGCCCCCTCCCGACGATGACCCCGGGGCCGGAGGCGAAAAGGTCGCCTTGCGCGATGAACTTCTTGATGGAGGTCGTCCTGCCCTCCCCGGCGGGGTCCACCCCGCGCACCACGACCCCGCGCGCGTCGCGCGGGGCCCGGAGAAGAACCTGCCCGACGATATAGGGGCTCGCCGCCACGACCCCGGGGACGGTCTCTGCCCGCTTCACCACATCGCGCCAGCCGGGCATCGCCCCCCGCTGCTGGATGTTCAACTCCGCGTACACGCCTATCATCTTCTCTTTCATGTCGCGCTCGAAGCCGCTCATCACGGCGAGCACGACGATGAGCGCCATGACGCCGAGGGCGACCCCGGAGACCGAAATGAAGGAGATGAAGGAGATGAAGCGGTGCTTGCGCCTCGCCTTGAGATACCTTACGCTCACGAAAAGCTCGAACGGCATTCTCACGCCGGCCCCCCTTGGGATGAGATCGACCGCGGGCGGGCCGGAAGCGCGATCCGCCGCTCGATTCCGCCGGGCGGCGCCGACGGCGTCCGCGCGGACCGCCGCGGCCCCGACGATCCGCCCCGGGCCGCCCCCGGAAACGAATCCCCACCCATCTTCCGCTCGCCCCCCGGCGAAGGCCTGTTCGGCGCTACTTGTCGACCGTCTTGAGCTGGGGGAAGAGGATCAC
>CALLYX010000256.1 GCA_937858775.1 uncultured bacterium
CTCGAGAGCGGCGGGGGGGGGGGTCGCCGCCCGCGATCCCGCGGCAGGCGCGGAGGAAGGCATCTTCTATGCGGCCGCGGATGGATCCGTTCGGCGTGACCGGCTCAGTTCGCATGTTCCGTTCCGACTGCCTGCGTCACCGTTTCACCGTCTTCGCGTCGCCCCAGAGGCGCTCGATCTGGTAACGATCCCGCGTCTCCCGCAGGAACACGTGTGCGATGACGTCGGCGAAATCCAGGACCACCCAGGAGGCATCCCCCCACCCCTCGCTGTGGTAGCAGCGCGCCCCCGCGTCCTCCACCCCCTTGATGACGCCCTCCGCGATCGCCTTCACGTGGCGGTCCGAGGTCCCGTCGCAGATGACGAAATAGTCGGCTATCGTCGACACCTTCCGCATGTCCATGACGACGATCCCGCCCGCCTTCTTATCCTCCGCGGCGGCGGCGCAGGCGAGGGCGATTCTTTTCGCCGCCGGCGGCTTCCCAGCGCGTGGTTTTCTCAAATCCGCCCCCCTGTCTAGCCCCGCCGCACGACCGTGCCGGACGGCATCCCCGCGAGATCGAGGACCCGGCGCCGCCCCGCGCGTCTCCGTCGCCGGCACTCGCGCCGTCCGGCCGGGATCGGGCCTAATAACCGCAGGCGCGGCATCTCGCGCGCCCGCGACACGCCGATCCGCGGTACAGCCCGCGGGACGAGATGTAACGTTCGACCGCCCGCGGGACCATGTATCGTATGCTCAATCCCTCGCGGCGGCGCCGCCTGATCTCCGTCGAGGAGATGTCGATGCGCGGCGTGTCGAGGATGCGCGCGGCCGGCCGCGCCGGGTCCACGCCGCGCACCGGGCCTCTTCCGACCCGCGCCCCGATCTCGGTTCCGGGGCGCCCGGCCGTCACGACCGTGCAGAGGGAGAGGATCCTGCGGTAATCCCTCCACGTCGGGAGCTCCAGCAGGCTGTCCGCGCCGATCAGGAGCCAGATCTTCGCGCGTGGGCCGCGCCGCGCCCTGAGCGCCTCGATGGTCTCCACCGTGTACGATACCCCGCCGCGGCGCAGCTCGATATCGTCGGCGCGGAACCCCCGGTTGCCGCGTATGGCGAGCTCCACCATCCTCAACCGGTGGCGCCCAGGGGCGAGCTCCGTGGCGGGCTTGTGGGGGGGGATGTTGCACGGGATGAAGATGACCCCGCGGGCGCGCAGCAGCTCCGCCGCCCGCTCGGCGACGATCAGGTGGCCGAGATGGATCGGGTCGAAGGAGCCGCCCATGACGATAATTCCGGCGTCGCGCGACGCGGTCATGCCCTGTTTCCGTTCCGGGACCCGGCGCCCCGCCCCTTTCCTCACTCCCTCACCTGCCCGCTCCCGCGCACGATATACTTGTAAATGGTCAGTTCGGGGAGGGCCATGGGGCCGCGGGCGTGTATGCGGTCCGTGCTGATCCCGATCTCCGCGCCCATGCCGAACTGCCCGCCGTCGTTGAAGCGCGGCGAGGCGTTCCAGAAGACCGCCGACGAATCCACCCCGCGGAGGAACCGTTCCGCGGCCTCCCGGTCCTCCGTCACGATGGCGTCGGAGTGCTGGGAGCCGTGGCGCGCGATATGCCTCATCGCCTCCCCCTCGTCCTTCACCACCCTTACCGCGAGGATGAGATCGAGGTACTCCCGTCCCCAGTCGTCGTCCGCGGCCGCCTTCATCGAGGGGACGATCGCGCGCGCGGCGGCGTCGCCCCGGAGTTCCACGCCCCGCGCGGCGAGGGAAATCGAGACGCGGGGGAGGAAGGCGCGGGCGATCTCCTCGTGCACGAGAATCGCCTCGACGGCGTTGCAGACCGCCGGTTTCTGGGTCTTGGCGTTCAGCACGATCCGTTCGGCCATGCCGGGGTCCGCCCGCCGGTCCACGTAGACGTGGCAGACGCCCCTGTAATGCTTGATGACGGGGATCTTCGAGTGGCTCACCACGGTGCGGATCAGATCCTCTCCCCCCCGGGGGATGATGAGATCGATCCATTCCTCGAGCTGGAGCAGCTCGTAAACCGCCTCCCGGTCCGTCATGGGAACGAGTTGAATCGCATCCGGAGGTAGAGGCCCTCTCTTCAGCACGTCCGTGATGATGCCGGCAACGGCCCGATTGGAATGGATGGCCTCGGAGCCGCCCCGGAGAATCACGGCGTTTCCCGACTTGAGGCAGAGGGCGGCGGCATCCACCGTGACGTTGGGCCGGGATTCATAGATGATGCCGATCACCCCCAGGGGGATGCGCATCCGACCTACCAGCAGGCCGTTGGGACGGCGCCACATGGAGGTGATCTTGCCCACGGGATCGTCGAGGGCCGCCACCTCGTCGCATCCCGCGGCCATCGCCGCAATGGTCGCTTCCTTAAGAGTGAGGCGATCGATCATCGCCGCCGGCAGGCCCTTTTCCGCCGCCGCGGCTACATCCCGGGCATTTTCCTCCTGCAGATACGAGGCATTTTCCCGTAGGGCCGTTCCTACCGCCCGGAGGATCCGGTTCTTATCCGCCGCGGATAGAACGCTCAAGACGGCGGCGGCCATTTTTGCCTCCCTGGCCATCG
>CALLYX010000257.1 GCA_937858775.1 uncultured bacterium
CGCCGCGGCATGACCGTCGTCCGCCTCAAGGGCGGCGACCCGATGCTATTCGGGCGGGGGGCGGAGGAGGCGCTCTTCCTGGCCCGCCGCGGCGTCCCGTGCGGGATCGTCCCCGGCGTCTCCGCGGCCCTGGCGGTCCCGTCCGGCGCCGGGATACCGCTCACGTGCCGGGGCGTCAGCTCCTCCGTCACGATCCTCACCGGGCGCGAGGCGGGCCTCCCGCGCGGCGGGGTGGATTGGGCGCGCCTCCTCAGGGCCGATTCGACGTTCGTCGTTTTGATGGGGGTCGAGAGGATCGGGGAGATAGTCGCGCGCTTTCTCGCCGCCGGGAAGCGCCCTGGGGTTCCGGCGGCGCTCGTCGAGAACGGGTGCACGGCGCGCCAGCGGACGCTGAGGGCCCCCCTCGGGCGGATAGCGGCGCGCGCGCGAGGGCTCGGATTCTCGGCGCCCGCGGTACTTGTCGTAGGCGAGGCGGCGTCCATTCGCATCCCGTCCCCGCGCCGCGCGCCCTTCCCGCTCGCAGGCGCCTCGGTCCTGGTGACGCGGCCGGCGGGGCAGGCGGCCCGCCTGGCCGGCCTCCTCGCGGCCCGGGGGGCGGAGCCCGTCCTCTGCCCGCTCATCGAGATACGGCCGCCGCGCGGCTGGGCCGCGCTCGACAGCCGCCTCCGCTCTCTCCCGCGATACGACTGGGTGATATTCACGAGCGCCAACGGCGTCCGCTCGTGCATGGGGCGGCTCTCCGTGGCCGGGCGGGACGCGCGAGCCTTCGGCGCCGCGCGGATCTGCGCCATAGGCGCCGCGACGGCCGCGGAGCTGCTCCGGCACGGCCTTCGCGCGGAGTGCGTTCCGCGCACGTTCACCGGCGATGCGATCGCGCGGGCGCTCTCCCGCCGGCGCGCGGTGCGCGGCCGGTCGTTTCTCCTGCCCGGAAGCGACCGCTCGTCGGGGGAGCTGCCCGGCGCGCTGAGGAGGATGGGGGGCCGGTGCGACGTCGTCTGCGCCTACCGGACGGCCGCGAACGCCGCCGGGATCGCCGCCGCGGCGCGCGCGATACGGGGGGGCGGGATCGACGCCGTGTTCCTGACGAGCCCGTCGTCGGCGGAGGCGTACGCGGCGGCGGCGGCCCGGGCCGGATCGCGGCGGGGTCGCCTTCCCGACGTCGTCGCCATCGGGCCCGTCACGGCCCGGGCGGCGGCGCGGCTGGGAATCGCCGTGGCGGCCGCGGCCTCGCCGCACACGGACGAGGGGTTGGTCGCCGCGCTCGAGCGGCTCCGGAAGGAGAAGGGGAAGGCGCGCGCCGGGATCCCCGGCGTGACGCGGCGGCGGGGGGAACGGAGGCCGCCCCGGGTGCGTTGACGCCGGGTCGGGATTACTTGGTGGAGATATTGCTCTCCGGGGGATACACTTTCCGAAGCTCCGTGCACGGGACCGGACGGTGGCTCATTATGAGCGGGAACGTCCACTCCGGCGTGCCGTCCATGTGGGGGCCGCCGCCGTAGCCGCGCCGATACCCATATCCGCGGCATCCGGCGAACGAGGCGATAACGGCGCCGAGAATCAACGCGATGGAGATCGGGTGCCGTGCCATTG
>CALLYX010000258.1 GCA_937858775.1 uncultured bacterium
GTGGGGGTGCGCGGGCCGTACGGGCGAGGATACCCGCTCGAGGAGTTCGAGGGGAAGACGGTGGTGATCTGCGGCGGCGGGGTGGGCCTCGCTCCGCTCCGGTCGCTCCTTCACACCCTCCGGCACGATATCGGCCGCTACGCCCGGGTGCTGCTGAGGTACGGGGCGCGCACCCCCGAGGATATCATCTACCGGGCGGAGGTGGACTCCTGGCGGCGGGACCCCGCGCTCGACGTGGCGATCACCGTGGACCGCGGCGATGCCTCGTGGGGGGGACGGGTGGGACTCGTCACGACGCTGCTGGAGAAGCCGGGGGCGGACCCGGCGGGGGCCGTCGCGGTCGTATGCGGCCCCCCCATCATGATGAAGTTCGCCACTTTCAAGCTGCTCGACGTCGGCTTCGCCCCGCGGAACATCTACCTCTCCATGGAGAAGAACATGAGCTGCGGGATCGGCAAATGCGGCCACTGCCGCCTGGGGCCTTTCTACGCCTGCAGGGACGGCCCTGTCTTCACATACGATCAGATCAAGGACCTCCGTGAGATCTGGGAGTGAGGGCGCGCGAGGGGGAGGGATCGAGATGACGAAATGCCCGCGGTGCGACGCGGCGAACGCCGCCAGGAACAAGTTTTGCGCGGAGTGCGGGATGAACCTGCGCGAGAGCGGCGCGGCGGTGCACATGGACCGCGGCTATCTCGCGATCAGGCGCGGCGACGTGGACGAGGCGGTGAAGGAGTACCGGGAGGCGCTGCGGATCGACCCGTCCGACTCCCGCGCGCACCGCGAGCTGGCGGCGATCTACTACCACCGCGACATGCTCCCTGAGGCGCTCGAGGAGAACAAGCGGGCGGTGGAGCTGGACCCCGAGTTCGGCATAGCCCATTACGAGCTCGGCACGGCGTATTACCGCCTGGGGATGTTCGACGAGGCGACGGCCGCGTACGAGGCGGCGCTCCGCGCGAGCCCGTCCCTATACCTGGCGAACTTCCGCCTCGGGGTCATCCACTACTACCGCGGCCGCCTGGACAAGGCGATCGAGATGTACAGGACGGCGCTCGAGCACAACCCGAACCTCAAGTTCATCCATTACCATCTCGCCATCGCCTACGCGCGGCGCGGCCTGCTCAAGGAGACGATCGAGCAGTTCAAGATAGTGCTCGCGATGGACCCGAAGATGGCCGCCGCCCACTACCATATCGGCTGCGCCTACTATTACAAGGGGGATATCGACAAGGCGATGGCGCACTTCGAGAAGGCGCTGGGGCTCGACCCGCTCGACGAGCAGTCGGCGCGCAATCTCCGGACGCTCAAGGACCTGAGGGGGAGGTTCTTCTGATACCGGATTCCGGGCCCATGCCCCGGGATCGCGGGCGAGCCATGAAGAAACTCGTGCTGAATCTCGACATCTGCAGCGCGTGCCCGGGGTGCGTTACGGGGTGCAGCTACTACTACCACCCTTCGAACCGCGGAATCGACCGCCTCCGCGAGTTCGCCGTCTACGCCCTTGTCTGCCGGCGCTGCGAGCACGGGACGTGCGTCCAGGCGTGCCCGGTCGAGGCCCTGGAGCGGGACGAGCGGGGGATCCTCGTGCGCCACCCGATGCGATGCGTGGGCTGCCGCTCGTGCGCGCACGCCTGCCCGTTCGGGACGATCTACCCTGACCTCCTCCCGTACCAGCTCTCGGGATGCGACCTCTGCTTCGACAGGGCGGTGAGCGAGCCCCCCCTCTGCGTCCGCACGTGCCCGTACGGCGCGCTCGAATGGCGCGAGGATGGGGATATCGACGGCGAGGCGGTCCATCTGCTCGACGGCCGCATAGCGGTGATCTCCCACCACTGGTCGAGGAGGCGGTGCGTGGGGCCGCAGCCGGCCGCCGGGGGGGGATGAGATGAGAACGGTCTTCATCTACCTGGTCTTCCCGGGCCTCGCGGCCACGGCGGCCGCCGGGATGATGGCCTCATGGATCGAGCGGAAGCTCACCGCGCGGCTCCAGTGGCGCGTCGGCCCCCCCTGGTACCAGCCGTTCGCCGACCTGCTCAAGCTCCTCTCGAAGGAGACGGTGTTCCCGCGCGGCTGCGCGCGGGGGCTTTTCGTAGCCGCGCCCCTGGTCGGGCTGGCGTCGGCCGCACTCGTCGCGAGCATGATCGGCGCGGCGGGGCTCGACCCGGGCCGCGGTTTCGTCGGCGACCTGATCGTCCTCGTCTACCTCATGATGCTCCCTTCGATCGCGCTCATCGCGGGGGGGGCGGCGTCACGCAACACCCTCGCCTCGGTCGGCGTGAGCCGGGAGATGAAGCTGATGATGGCCTACGAGGCCCCGATGATCCTCGCGATCCTCGTCCCCGTCATCAAGGCGGGGGTCACGATCTCCACGGGGGGGATCGTCGCCTACCAGCGCCTCCACGGCCCCTTCGCAGCGAGCCCCTCCGGGGCGCTCGCCTTCGCGGCGGCCCTCCTCTGCGCCCAGGCGAAGCTCGGCCTCCCGCCGTTCGATATCGCCGAGGCGGAGACGGAGATAAACGCCGGCCCCCTCGTCGAATACTCCGGCCCGCTGCTCGCGGCCTTCCGCCTGACGCGGATGATGCTGCTCGTCGCGCTCCCGTGCCTTCTCCTGACGCTTTTCGCGGGGGGGGTGCGGTTTTATGGATGGGGGGCGGCCCGTTCCGTGTTAGGATATGCGGCGATCCTCCTCCTTATGACGCTGATCAAAAACACGAACCCGCGCCTGCGCATCGACCAGGCGCTCAGGTTTTTCTGGTTCCCCGTGACGGCCGCGGCGGCGGCGGCGGTGCTGCTGGCGCTCGCGGGGCGATGAGGGGCGTGCGGATGAAATGGACGCGGTGGGCGCGGCGGAAGTCGCCGTGGGTCTTCCATCTCTCCACCGGATCGTGCAACAACTGCGACATCGAGATCATCGACTGCCTGACGCCCCGCTTCGACGCGGAGCGCTTCGGCATCCTCCTCGTCGGGAGCATCCGCCACGCCGACATCCTGCTCGTCACCGGTTCGGTCAACCGCCGCGCGGCGCCGAGGATACGGGAGCTCTACGAGGCCGCCCCGAGGCCGTGCCTCGTGGTGGCGTGCGGCAGCTGCTCATGCGGGCAGCATTTTTTCAAGGAGAGCTACCACACCGTGGAGCCGCTCGACGCGCACGTCCCGGTGAGCGTTTACATCCCGGGGTGCCCTCCGAGGCCCGAGGCGCTCATCGGCGGGATCGTGAGGGCGATCGGCATGCTATGACGGCCGCGATCGAGAAGATAAGGGACGCGTTCCCGGACCGCCTCCGCAACTGGGAGGAGAGGGGGGGGAGGCGTTTCTGCGCCGAGGTCGCCCCGGCTCATCTCGTGCCGATGGCGCGCGCCCTCTGCGAGACGTGGCTGCTTCGCTTCATCACGATCTCCGGGACCGACACGCGGGCCTCCCTGGAGCTCCTCTACCACTTCTCCTGCGATCCGGAGGGGGCGGTGCTGTCGCTGCGCGTCGCGATCCCGAAGGAGGCGCCGGGGATCGGCTCGCTCAGCCCGTACTTGAAGGCGGCGGAGTGGGTCGAGCGGGAACTGCGCGAGATGCTCGGGATAGACTTCGCCGGGCATCCGGACCCGCGGCGCCTCCTCCTGGCCGACGACTGGCCGGAGGGGGTCCACCCGCTTCGGCACGACGCCGGGGGGGGGGCGGAATGAGCGAGCGGATTATCCCGATCGGGCCTTATCACCCGCTCCAGGAGGAGCCGGAGTTCTTCCTGCTCCACGTGGAGGGGGAGCGCGTGGTGAAGCTCGACATCCAGCTCGGCTACAACCACCGCGGGATCGAGAGGCTCGCGGAGGCGAGGTCGTACGACCAGATACTCTTCCTCGTCGAGAGGATCTGCGGCATCTGCTCCACAAGCCACCCGTTCGCCGCGGTGAACGCGGTCGAGAACCTGATCGGCTGTTCGCCGCCGCCGCGGGCGCTCTTCATAAGGAGCATCGTCGGGGAGCTCGAGCGGATCCACTCGCACCTCCTCTGGCTCGGTCTCGCCGGGCACTTCATCGGCTACAACACGCTCTTCATGTGGGCGTGGAAGACGCGCGAGATCGTCCTTGAACTCCTCGAGCGTATCAGCGGCAACCGGCAGAACTATTCGATGTTCAAGGTCGGTGGGGTGCGCCGGGACATCAGGGACGAGGAGATCCCCTCCTACCTCGCCGCGCTCGACCGGCTCGCGCCGGCCCTCGACCTGTTCCGCGGGGCGGTGGCGGACGACCCGGTGGTCCACGCGCGGACCGTCGGCGTCGGGGTCCTCACCCCGGAGGATATCCGGGGGTACGGGGCGGTCGGGCCGACGGCGCGGGCGTCCGGCGTCGACATCGACATCCGGCGCGACGACCCGTACGCCGCGTACGGCATGACGGAGTGGAAGGTCGTCACCGGGAAGCGCGGGGACGTCTACGACAAGGTCATGGTGCGGATCCTGGAGATGTACGAGTCCCGCTCGATCGTCTCCCAGTGCCTGAAGAAGCTCCCCCCCGGGGAGATCGACGCGCGGGTGAAGGATGTGCCGCCCGGTGAGGGGATCGGGCGGCACGAGGCCCCGCGCGGCGAGGTCTTTCACTACGTGCGGAGCGACGGGACCAACCGGCCGGCGCGGTACAAGGTGCGCGCGCCGAGCTTCATGAACGTGGCCACGAATACGAAGGCGGTCGTGGGGGAGACGATCGCCGACGCGACGATCATCCTGGCGGCGGTCGACCCGTGCTACTGCTGCACCGAGCGGATGGCCGCCGTCGAGGCGGGGGGCGGAAGGCGGCTGTGGGACTCGGGGGACTTGATCCGGCTCTCCCGGGAGAAGACGGAGCGCCTCAGGAAGGAGGCGGGGGTCCGATGAACCTGATGCCCGCCCTGATCGTCCTGCCGACGGCCGCCGCGGCCGCCGCCCTCGCCCTCCGGCGCCGGCCCGCCGCCTGCCGCCCCCTCGCCGTCGCGGCGTTCGCCGCGGAGGCCGCCCTCGCCGCCTGGGAAGCCGGCGCGGACATGGTCAAGCTTTTCCCGGCCAGCCTGGGCGGGCCCGTGACCGAGGTGTTCCCGGGTCACGTCGAGCAGCAGCCGCACGTGACTGTCGGCCAGCCGGTAGCGCACCATCCGACCGTCGCGCCGGTTCGTCACCACCCCAGCCGTGCGGAGCAGCCGCAGCGCGTGCGAGAGCGCCGATGGAGACATCTCCACCATCTCCGCGAGGTCGCAGACGCACATCTCGCCGGCTTCGACGAGCGCGTACAGCAACCGCACGCGAGTGGGCTCGCCGACCAGTCGGAACAGTTCGGTGATTCGTTCGACGTCGTCGCTGGGCAGCGCCCGGGCTTTGGCCGCGGCGACCTTTGAGGGGTCGATCGAACGGACGGCGCAGTCATCTGATTCGCCCGACTCGGCGATGTGTGAAGTGGTGCTCATTGGACGCTCGTCT
>CALLYX010000259.1 GCA_937858775.1 uncultured bacterium
ACATAGTTCAGCATGGCCTGTCGATGGGCGGCCAGATCGCTCTCGTGGCGCCGGCGTTCGGCCAGGAGGCTGAGCGCCCGCTCCTGTTCGTAGAGAATGGCCAGCTTGAGGCGCTCTAGCGTCACGTCCCGCCAGGTCAGAATCCAGCCTGCGGCCGGCAGCGTTGCGGTCTCGCCTAGTGGCGAAACGCGCCAGTGAAGGTGGCGCAACGTGGGTGCAGACAGCACCAGCGTGCCTTCACTGCCGCCGGGCAGCTTGAGCGCCTCCACCACCAGGGCGTCGACGCCCCCATCGACGAGCAGCATCTCCCCGGTGATGTAACTTCCCGCCTCGCTCGCGAGGAGCAGCGCCGCGAGCGTAAGCGCGGCCGCGAACAGGGTCTCCGAGAGGAGAATGCCGCAGTAGAGCACGGAGAGCGGCTCGACGGCAAAAAGCATCATCGCGGCCAGGGCGGCGCGGCGGCTGGATGAGAGCAGCCCCGCGAGGCGGTAGACGAGCCACGCCGTGAGGGAGCCGAGCGCGACCTGGAGGGGAATCGTCACGGCCGCCGGGCGCCCGGCGAGGACCCCGGGGACGAGGAGGAGCGGGAAGCCGGGCGTCCGGTATATCTCCGGTTCCCCGCCTGCCGCGAACCCGTCCCCGCGGGCCAGCGATTCCGCGCACGCGAGGTAGGAGGCGGTGTCGGGGGCGTGGAACGCGCGGCCACCCCCCGTCCAGGCAAGGGCGGCGAGAGGCGGGACGGCGCGGATGAGGAGCGCCGCGCACAGCGCCGCGACGGCGCGGCCGTTGGACGCGCGGGAAAGAAATCCGCCGGGCACCGGTTGACAGCCCATTCCGGCCTCCATTATACTATGCCCTTCGCCAATCGAAGGAGGCGTAATGATGAACAAGAGGAAGGCCGGCCGCAAGGCCGCGAGGAAGAAGAAGGCGGCGCGTCCCCTGAAGAAGAGGCGCGCGCCGCGCCGGAAACGCGCGGCGTCCCGGCCCGCCCCCCCCGTCGAAATTGCGCCGGCCGCCGAGCCGAAGGCGCCGTACACGGCCCCGAGGCGCACGGAGATCAAGGAGGCGGTCTGCGCCCTCCTGCCCCATATCGACCCCAGGCTCATCAAGAGGCTCGACTACTGGGCCCTTTACACCATACACCAGGACGTGGTGAAGGACGGCAAGGACGCCGAGGCCCTCGCCCGCAGGCTCGTCCGAGGTTACGATCCGTCGAAGGCCCTGCCTACGAAGGCGGCGCAGGCGCAGGCGCCCGCGCCGACCGCGGGAGAGACCGCCGGGAGTTTGTCGGCGAAAGAAGAGGAGCGTCTGATGCGCGCACGCGAACTTGAGAACAGGAAAATGGACGCGCGGAAGCGGGAGCTCGCCGCCAGGGAGCGCGCCCGCGTCGCCAAGGAACTCGCCCGCGCCAAGGCGCAGGCGGCGAAAGCCCGCGAGCGGGCCGCCCGCGACGCCGCCCGGGCAAAGAGGCGCGGGGCGTCAAGGCCGGCGCCCGCCCCGGCGGCGCCAGCCCAGGCGGCCGCCCCGCCGGCGCCCGCGGTTGCGGCCAAATCGTTCAAGGCCCCGGCCGGGACCTACGTCGCGCCGGTACGGACAAGGATCCGGGAGGAGCTCGCGAAGGTGATGCCCATGATCAAGCAGTCGGACCTCGCCGGGCTCGACTACTGGGCCCTTTACACGATGCACTCGCGCATCTGCAAGTACGGCGACGATCCCGAGTCCATGGCGCGGAAGTTCGTCAAGGGCTACAAGAAGGCCAAGAAGTAGAGACCCGGCCCGCGGCGGGGGGAGGCGCCGGCCCGGGCGGCGGGGGCTTCCCGACGGGGGCCGTCAGCCCGCGGCAACGGGTTATTGACCGTCGGCCCCCACGGGTCCCCGCGCCGCCTTCACCGCCGCGCGCCGCCGTTTCGCCTCCAGCATCCGCTCCTTCGCGCGGCGCGAGCGCCGCCTCTTGCGGCGCCGGATCCGCTCCCGCTCCTGTTCCGCGGCGCTCTCCCGCCCGCGCCTTATCTCTTCGATCCGATCCACAAGCCGCCGGCGGGCGATGTAGCGGTTGAGCGCCCTGGAGCGCGCCTCCATGCACTTCACGGAGACGCCGCTCGGCCGGTGGCGGAGGCGGACGCACGTCGAGGCCTTGTTGATGCGCTGCCCGCCGGGGCCGGAGGAGCGTATGAACCCCTCCTCGATCTCCTCTTCCCGGACCCCGAGACGTCGCATCCGCTCGAGGAGCGCGCGTTCCTTCTCGGGGGAGACGGGGAAGATGGACATGGCATGGAGGCCGCGCGCGGCGGCGGCGGGCGCGGACGGGCTCCCCGGGCCCGGGAAACGCGCGGCCGGCCCCGCACCGATCTTGCCCCGGCGGGCGGGGGTTCAGAAG